>NZ_JBQQCF010000007.1:0-167389 GCF_052245755.1 Mycobacterium sp. 4D054 | reverse complement strand
CGTCGGGTGGCGGGCCACCGCCACCCGGTGGGTGTGCTTCCTCGACGACGACGTGCTGCCGTGCGCGGGCTGGCTGGGGGCACTGCGACAGGACCTCACGGTCGCCGAGTCGGTGCGGGCGGCCGGATCGCAGGGCGGCATCGAGGTGCCCCGCGCAGAGGCAAGCCGGGCGCCCAGCGACGATGAGCAGCGCACGCTGCGGCTGGCCGGCGCGCGGTGGATCACCGCCGACATGGCCTACCGGCGCGACGTCCTGGTCGGCGTCGGAGGTTTCGACGAGCGATTCCCCCGCGCTTACCGCGAGGACTCCGATCTCGCGCTGCGCATCGTCTCGGCCGGGCACCGGATCGTGGACGGCTCGCGCCGCTGCAGCCACCCGGTGGCGCCGGCGACCTGGCTGACGTCGGTCCGGGTGCAGATCGGCAACCGGGACAACGCACTGATGCGCCGCAAGTTCGGCCGCCACTGGCGGTCCCGGAGCGGGGAGGGCCGGGGACGGCTTCCCGGGCACCTGGCGACCACGGCGAGCGCCGTCGCGGGCCTGGCCGCCGCGCTCTGGCGGCGGCGCGCCGCCGCCGCCGTGTCCGGGCTGCTGTGGGCCGGGCTGACCGCCGAGTTCACCGCCCGCCGGTTCCTGCACGGTCCCCGAACGGTTCCGGAGTTCAGCCGGATCCTATTGAGCAGCACCATGATTCCTCCGGCGGCGGTGGCGCACAGGGTGGTCGGGGAGTGGCAGCACCGGCACGCGCGGCCGGAGCCGCCGCTGGCCGTGCTGCTCGACCGCGACGACACGCTGATCGAGGACGGTCCATACCTCAACGACCCGGACGGTGTCGTGCCGATGCCCGGCGCCGACCGCGCGCTGGACCGGCTGCGCAGACACGGGCTGCTGCTGGCGGTGGTGACCAATCAGTCCGGCGTTGCGCGCGGGCTGATCACCCCGCGCCAGCTCGTCGCGGTCAACGCGGCCGTGAACGGAGCGCTCGGCCCGTTCGACTGCTGGCAGGTGTGTGTGCACGGCGAGGACGACGGATGTCGTTGCCGCAAACCGGCGCCCGGGATGGTGCTGTCGGCGGCCGCCGAGCTCGGGGTGCCACCGCAGCGGTGCGTGATGATCGGCGACACCGGAGGCGACGTCACTGCCGCGCTGTCGGCGGGGGCGCGGGCGGTGCTGGTACCCACCGGGCGGACCCGCCCCGAGGAGATCGTCGCCGCACGTGCGCATCCGCGCGCCGCGGTGGCGCCCACGCTGGCCGCGGCGGTGGATCTGGTGCTGCGGGAGGCGCGATGACCTCGGCCCTGGTCGCCCGCCTGGACAGCGCCGGCGACGTGCTCGTCACCGGCCCGGCGATCCGCGCCGTCGCCGCGTCACACGACCGGGTGGTGATGCTGGCCGGCCCGCGCGGGCACGCCGCCGCCCAGTTGCTGCCAGGAGTCGACGAGATCATCGAATGGCAGGCGCCCTGGGTCGATTTCGACGCCCCCGAGCTCACCGCGGCGCACGCCGACGGCCTGATCAAACGACTGCGCGACACCGCCCCGGACCGCGCCTACATCTTCACGTCGTTCCACCAGTCGCCGCTGCCGCTGGCGCTGCTGTGCCGCATGGCCGGCGTGCCGTGGGTCGGGGCGATCAGCGTCGACTACCCGGGCAGCCTGCTGGATCTGCGCCACCAGGTGCCCGACGGGATCCCAGAACCGTTGCGCGCGCTGTCGCTGACCGAAGCGGCCGGCTGCCGGCTGCCCGACGGGGACGACGGCGCGCTGCGCGTCCTGCGGCCGGCGACTCCGGCGCCCGCGCTGCCCGGCACCGGCGGTTACATCGTGTTCCATCCCGGCGCGGCGGTCCCGGCCCGCCGGCCCAGCGCACACCGCAGCGCGGCCATGGTGACCGCCCTGGACCGGGCCGGATACCGCGTCGTGGTGACGGGCGGTGCCGACGAACGGGACCTGACCGCCGAGGTCGCCGCCGACCACGCGCTCGACCTCGGCGGCCGCACCGGCTTCGCGGAGCTCGCGGCGGTGCTGGAGGGCGCCCGGGTGGTGGTGGCGCCCAACACCGGGGCAGCACACCTGGCCGCGGCAGTCGGAACCCCGGTGGTGTCGCTGTTCGCCCCGGTGGTGCCCCCGTCCCAGTGGGCCCCGTACGGGGTCCCGGTCACCGTCCTCGGCGACCAGAACGCCGCGTGCCGTGGCTCGCGGGCTCGCACCTGCCCGTTGAGCCGACACACCTGTCTCGACGACATCACCGACATCGAACTGCTGGCCGCGGTGCACGAGTGGGGAGGTACACCATGATCGCGACCCATTTCGACGATCTCATCGAGGCGGTGGATCGAACCCGCGGTCACATCCGCCTGGTCGACACCTGGGGGCACCGGCTCGCCGAGGTCCTGCTCGGCGGCGGACGGCTGCTGGCGTGCGGCAACGGCGGCAGCGCCGCCGAGGCCCAGCACCTGACCGCCGAACTGGTCGGGCGGTTCAAGGACGAGCGGCAGCCGCTGTCGGCCATCGCGCTGCACGCCGATACGTCCGCGCTGACCGCGGTGGTCAACGACTACGGCGGCGACGAGATTTTCGCCAGGGGCGTCCGCGCCCACGGCCGCCGCGACGACGTCCTGATGGCGCTGTCGACGAGCGGCACCAGTCACAACGTGCTGACGGCGGTCAAGGCCGCGCATGAGATCGGGATGAGCACCTGGGCCCTCACCGGGCCGGCGCCCAATCCGCTGGCGGCCATGTGCGACCACGCGATCAGCGTGGACGCACCGGGCACGGCCACCGTGCAGGAGGTGCATCTGCTGCTGGTCCACGCCCTGTGCATGGCGGTCGACGAGCGCATCCTCGGATCGGTGCCGGCATGAGCGCCGCACCGCTGGTCGTCGTCGGCGACGTGATGCTCGACCTGGACGTCGAGGGGTCCGCGACGCGACTCAGCCCGGAAGCCCCCGTCCCGGTGGTCGACGTCGAACGCAGCTGGCAGCGGCCGGGAGGGGCCGGGCTGGCCGCACAGTTGGCGGCGCGCACCCGCGACGACGTCGTCCTCATCGCCGGAATCGCCGAAGACGCTGCGGCACAACAACTCCGCGAACTACTGCGGTCGGCCGGGGTGCGGCTGATCGCGCTGCCGATGCGGGGGGCCACCGTGACCAAGACCCGGGTCAGGGCGCGCGGTCAGTCGGTGCTGCGCATCGACCGCGGCACAGCCACCCCGGTTGCCGCGCCGCTGCCCGACGAGGCGGTGCACGCGCTGTCCCACGCGCAGGCGGTCTGCGTCGCCGACTACGGCGGGGGAGTCGCGGCACTGCCGGCGCTGCGTGCCGCGCTCGGCCACGCCGCGCGCGGCGTTCCGGTGGTGTGGGATCCGCACCCGCGCGGCGCCGTACCCACCCCGAGATGCCGGTTGGTCACGCCGAATGAGGCTGAGGCCCAACACTTCTGCGGTACCGAAGGACTACCCGAGGTAGTGCTGCGGGAGCGCTGGAACGCTGACGCGGTGTGCGTGACCCTGGGCGTCCGCGGCGCCCGGGTCTTCACCGCGGACGGCTGCGCCACCCACATCGGCCCCGCGGCGCCGGTCGGCACCGGATCGGCCGGCGACGCGTGCGGCGCCGGCGACCGGTTCGCCGTGGCGGCGACCGCCGCGTTGGGCGCCGGCGCCGGCCCCGTGGCCGCCGTCACCGAAGCGGTGGACGCCGCCGCCCGCTTCGTCGCCGCGGGCGGGGCGGGTGCGGTGTCGGCGCCGGTGTGCAGCGAGATGCACCCGGGTACCGACGACCATGACGCCACCGATGCGGTCGCGCTGGCGCAGCGGTTGCGCGCGGTGGGGCGCACGGTGGTAGCCACCGGTGGATGTTTCGACCTACTCCACACCGGCCATGTCCGGTTATTGCGCACCGCACGGCAATTCGGTGATGCGCTGATCGTGCTGATCAACTCCGACGCGTCGGTGCGCGCGCTGAAGGGTCCCGGCCGGCCGGTGGTGGCGGCCGCAGACAGGGCCAGGGTGCTTGCCGCGCTGGCCTGCGTCGACGCCGTGGCGGTGTTCGACGAGGCGACGCCGGAGCGGCTGCTGTCCGATATCCGGCCCGACATCTGGGTCAAGGGCGGCGATTACACGGCCGACGCCCTGCCCGAGGCCGGCGTCGTGAGACGCCACGGCGGTGACGTCGTCATCGTGCCGACGGTGGCCGGCTACTCCTCGTCCGCCCTGATCGCCGCGGCGCGGTCCGGGCCAACCGAAGAAAGGTGAGACACATGGCAGACATCGCGAACCCCGGGACGGTGCTGATCACCGGCGGCGCGTCCGGACTGGGCGCGGCGGTCGCCGATGCGGTGCGGGCACGCGGCGGCACACCGCTGGTGATCGACAAGGACCGTCCGGCCGACGGCGTCACCCACGTGTGCGCGGACCTGGCCGACACCGACGCCGTGGAGGCCGCTGTCGCCGCGCTGGCCGAGCAGACCGGCGGGCCGATCGACGGGGTGTTCACCGCGGCGGGCATCGACGCCTGCGGCACCCTACGCCAGGTCCCCGCCAAGGAGTGGGAGCGGGTGGTGATGGTCAACCTGTTCGGCACCGCGGCCGTGATCAGGTCGGCGCTGCCCTACCTGGCGACTGGCCGCAGCCGCATCGTCACCTGCGCGTCGACGCTGGGGATCAAGGCGGTCAGCGACGCGACCGCCTACTGCGCGTCGAAGTTCGGGGTGGTCGGGTTCACCCGCGCGCTGGCCGCCGAACTTGCCGGTGACATCGGGGTCACCCTGCTGGTCCCGGGCGGCATGTACACCGCGTTCTTCGACAGCCGCACCGAGCAGTACAAGCCGCCACCGGACGCCAAGCTCAACCAGCCCTCGGATGTGGCCGCCGCCGTGTTGTTCGCACTCTCACAGCCCCCTGGCTGTGAGATACGCGAACTCGTGGTGTGCGCGTCAACAGAATCGTCATGGCCCTAGTGCCGGACAGTCGCGACCCGCAGACCATCGTGGTGCTGCGCGCGCTGGGGCTCGGCGACCCTGCTCACCGCGGTGCCCGCGCTGCGCGGACTGCGGCGCCGATACCCCGACACTCGGATCACGCTGGCCGCACCCGCACGGTACCGCGCGCTGGCCCTGCACACCGGCGCCGTCGACGACGTCGTCGACACCCCGGAGCTGGGCCCGATCCGCGGCATTGCGGACCGGCCGGACCTGGCGGTCAACCTGCACGGACGGGGACCGCAGTCGATCGCGGCGCTGCTGGCCCTGCGGCCACGAATGCTGCTGACCCACCGGCACGACGACTTCCCGCACATCGCCGGCCCGCCGTGGCAACCCGACCAGCACGAGGTCGACCGTTGGTGCCAGATCCTGCACTGGGGCGGAATCGCCTGCCGCGCAGGAGATCTGGAGATCAGACGGCCCGACGGGTACCCCGACCACTCCGATGCGGTGGTGATCCACCCCGGCGCCGGGGCGCCGGCGCGGCAGTGGCCGGCGCAGCGGTTCGCCGAGGTCGCCGCGGCATTGTCCGAGCACGGTGCGCGGGTGGTGATCACCGGGTCGGGCGCCGAAGCCGGTCTGGTCCGGGAGGTCCGGGCCGCGTCGGGGCTGCCGGGATCGGCGATGTGGCCCGACACCTCGGATCTGCTCGCGCTGGTCGCGCTGGTCAGCGACTGCCGACTGCTGATCTGCGGTGATACCGGCGTCGGGCACCTGGCGACGGCCACCGGGACGCCGTCGGTGCTGCTGTTCGGCCCCACCCCGCCCGCGCACTGGGGCCCGCGCGGCGACGGGTGCCACGTCACGTTATGGGCCGGTGAGCGCGGCGACCCGCACGCGGGCGAACCGGACCCCGGGCTGCTACAGCTGTCGGCCGCACAGGTGCTCGACGCCGCCCGCGACGTGCTGGCCAGGCATCCATGAGCGGACCGGTGCGCGTCGGCGTGGTCGGCACCGGCTACGTCGGGCTGACGACCGCGGTCTGCCTGGGCGGGCACCGCGGCGTGGACACCATCGCCGTCGACATCGACCGGGCCAAGGTGGACCGCTTGTGCGCCGGCGTCGCGGTGCTCGACGAGCCCGGACTGGCGCCGCTGCTGGCCGCCGGCACGCGGGCCGGCACGCTGCGGTTCTCGACGGACTTCGCGAGGCTGGCCGACCGCAACGTGGTGTTCGTCTGTGTGCCGACACCGCAGGGCGACGACGGGGCCTCCGACCTGAGAGCGGTCGACCAGGCGCTGGACCGGCTGAAGGCGGTGCTGCAGCCGGGGGCGGTGGTCGCACTGAAATCCACCGTGCCGGTGGGCACCACGCGCCGGGCCGCGCGACGACTGAGGCCGGCGCGGATCGGGGTGGTGTCCAGCCCGGAGTTCCTCCGGGAAGGTCACGCGGTCGCCGACTTCGTGCACCCGAACCGCATCGTCGTCGGCGCCCTGACCTGTCATGACGCGGAGCTGGTATGCGCCGCGTACGGCGACGCCGGCCCGGTGCTGCGGATGAGCCCCGAGAGCGCGGAGCTGGCCAAGTACGCCAGCAACGCCTTCCTGGCGGTGAAACTCTCGTATGCGAACTCGATCGCGTCGCTGTGCGCACGGTTGGGCGCCGACATCGGGGATGTGACCGCGTGCATGGGCGCCGACGACAGGATCGGCGCGTCGTTCCTGCGGCCGGGGCCCGGATGGGGCGGCTCCTGCCTACCGAAAGACACTGCGGCGCTGGTGCATACGGCCCGATCGCGGAATCTGGTACTCGGCGAGGTGGAAGCGGCGCGGACTACCAACGCCGCGCAACCGCGGCGCATCAGCGACGCGCTGCTCGCAGCGCTGCGGGACGGTCTCGACGGCGCCCGGATCACCGCGCTCGGGCTCACCTTCAAGGCGGACACCAGCGACACCAGGGACTCCCCGGCGCTGGCGGTGTGCGCACATCTGGCGGCCCACGGTGCGGTGGTGTGCGGCTACGATCCGCAACTGTCAGCGATAGACGCCCGTGCGCTGGACCGGGTCGGGGTGATCGCCGTCGACGACCCGTACCGCGCCGCCAAGTCCGCGGACGCGATCGTGCTGCTCACCGAGTGGCCCGAGTTCGGCGACCTCGATTGGTCGCAGATCGCCGACCAGGCGCCGGGCGCGGTGGTCGCCGACACCCGCACGATGCTCGACCCCGCGGCGGTCAGGTCCGCCGGGCTCGGCTACCTCGGCAGCGGATGCGCCGACGGATTCTGACGGGTGGCGCCGTGCTCGTCCCCGCCGCCGCTGAGTTGGGTGCCGGTGACCTGGAAATGGACACGACGGGCGATCTCGACCGCGTGGTCGGCGAAGCGCTCGTAGAACCGTCCGAGTAGCACCAGGTCGGCCGCGACGGTCGGACCGTGCGGCCACTGCGGGCTCATCAACCGCGCGAACAACTCACGGTGCAGATCGTTCATCCGTACGTCGCTGTCACAGACCTTGCGCGCCAGATCCGCGTCCCGGCTCCGCACGGTCGCCTGCGCCAGATTCGCCAGTTCCGTTGCTGTGGAAGCCATCTCGGCGAAAAGATCATTGACGTCGGCGGGCACCACGGACTCCGGGTGCCTGCGGCGCGCCGTGCGCGCCACGTTGGAGGCCAGCCCGCCCATCCGGTCGGCGTCCGCGGCGATGTAGAGCGCGGCGACGACGGCGCGCAGGTCCCGCGCGACCGGGGCCTGCAGGGCCAGCATGCTGTACGCGCGCTCGTGGACCGCGTTACCGAGCTGCGTCAGCCGTTTCAGGTCGAACGCGACACGCTCGGCGGCGGCGACGTCGCCTTCGAGCAGTGCGGTGGAGGCACCCTGTGCGAGCGCCGAGGCGCGGCCGCACATCTCGGCCAGATCCTCGATCAGGACCTCGAGGGCCTGATGGAATTCGTCGCGCATGGTGTCCCCAGAAGTCTCGTCGTTGTGGCCCCGTACCCGGGGAACACGATGTCAAACCGAGTAAGTTCAGACACGTCCGAGCACCTCGGCGAACCGATGACGGTTGAACGCACAGCCCGACAATGACGCGGACGAGACCTTCGAAGTCTTGTTGCGGTACATCCGCGACGCCCGGGGTTTCGATTTCACCGGTTACAAGCGCACCTCGCTGATTCGGCGGGTCCGGCACCGGATGGATCAGGCCGGGTTCAGCAGCTACGAGGAGTACCTGGACACGCTGCAGGCCAGCGCCGACGAGTTCGCGGCGCTGTTCAACACGATCTTGATCAACGTCACCAGCTTCTTCCGCGACCCCGACGCGTGGGACTACGTGCGCGACGAGGTGGTGCCCACACTGCTGGCCGAGCGAGGCCCCGCCGACCCGATCCGCGTATGGAGCGCCGGGTGCGCGTCGGGTCAGGAGGCCTTCACGCTGGCGATGATCCTCGCCGAGGCGCGTGTGGCCTCCTACGACGCCAGGGCCGTCGAATCGGTGCCGGTGGATCTTCTGAAAAGTCATTTCGACCAGGTCAACGGGCGGTACGTCTTCCGGAAAGACCTGCGGCGGGCCGTGATCTTCGGCCGCAACGACCTGGTCAAGGACGCACCCATTTCCCGCGTGGACCTGCTGGTGTGCCGCAACACCCTGATGTACCTGAACGCCGACACCCAGCGCAACGTGGTGAGCCGGCTGCACTTCGCGCTCGCCCCGCGCGGGGTGCTGTTCCTCGGGCACGCCGAGATGCTGCTCAGCCACACCGACCGGTTCACACCGCTGAACCTGAGGCACCGCGTCTTTCCGGAGGGTGCCGACGGCCGGCGACAACGGCGAGCGTCACCCCGCCGCGATGATGTTCGAGCGTCACCCCGACACGACCGGGCTGCCTACAATCCGAGATCTCGCCTTCCGCGCCAGTCCGGTGGCGCAGATCGTCCTGGCCGCCGACGACACCGTGGCCATGATCAACCAGCAGGCAGAGACCACGTTCGGGCTGTCGGCCCGCGACATCGGCCGGGTGCTGCGCGACCTCGACGTCTCGTACCGCCCGGTCGAGCTGCGCGCCTACCTCGACCAGGCGAAGTCGGAACGTCGCTCGGCACGCATCCAGGACGTGCAGTGGCAGCGGCCCGGCAGCGACTCGGTCTGGTTCGAGATCCACGTCAACCCGCTGGTGGACGGCGACAACGCGCTGCTCGGCGTCTCGGTGGTGTTCTTCGACGTGACCTCGACCCGCGCGCTGGTGGACAAGATCGTGCAGACCAACCGGCAGCTGGAGACCGCCTACGAAGAACTTCAGTCGACCAACGAGGAACTCGAGACCACCAACGAGGAACTGCAGTCCACCAACGAAGAGCTCGAGACCATGAACGAGGAACTCCAGTCGACCAACGACGAGCTGCACACGATCAACGACACGTTGCGGGAGCGCAGCGTTGAGCTCGACGAGTCGACGGCTTTCGTCGAATCCCTGATCGGGGCCATCCGGCTCGGCCTCGCGGTGGTGGACCGGCAGATGCGGGTGGTGGTGTGGAACCGCGGGTGCGAGGAACTGTGGGGGCTGCGCTGGAATGAGGCCGTCGGAAAAGCGCTGCCCACCTTGGACATCGGGCTGCCCACCGAAGAGCTGAAACCACTCATCGGCGCGGTCTTCGTCGACGGTGACCTCAGCGAGCACACCACCGTGGATGCGGTGAACAGGCGCGGGCGGGCCACCCGGGTTCGAGTGCTGTGCACGGCGTTCCGCTCCGCCGACAATGCGGTCAACGGCGCGCTGCTGCTGATGGAGGCTCAGGGCCAGGCGCCGGCCCGAGGATCAGCCTGACGCGGCCGGTCATCCATCAAACGAAGCGTTCGTGTAAGCGGGTGGCGCCCGTACCGCGACGGGTACCCGAACCACATGAGTTCCGGCGACGAGCTTGACTTCGCGTGGATCCACGCGGCGTTCGTCAGGCTGCGCGCGCTGCCCCCGGACTCGGCCGAGCGCGGCAGGCTGCGCGACGAGATCATCCGCCGCTGCCTGCCCGTCGCCGACCGGATCGCACGCCGCTACGACCACCGCGGCGAGACCCACGACGACCTGGTGCAAGTGGCACGGGTGGGCCTGGTGAACTCGGTCAACCGGTTCGATCCAGCGGCCGGCCCAGAGTTCCTGTCGTTCGCGATCCCGACGATGCTGGGCGAGGTCAAACGCTATTTCCGGGACTGCGGTTGGGCGGTCAACGTGCCGCGGCGGCTCAAGGACCTCTATCCCTCGCTGGCGCCGGCGAGCGCCGAGCTGACTCAGCGCCTGGGCCGGTCCCCGAACGCGGCGGAACTGGCAGCCCTGTTGGAGGTCGACCGGATGGAGGTCGCCGAGGCGCTCACCGCCGCCGCGGGATTCAAGACCCGGTCGATCGACGCCGCGTCGACCTCCGGTGAGGACAGCCCGTCGCTCGCCGACCGACTCGGCGATCCCGATCCGGCCCTCGACCTCGTCGACGAATGCGACGAGCTGCGCGCGCAATTGGCGTCACTTCCGCGGCGGGAGTACCGGATCGTCATCATGCGGTTCTTCGAGTCGCTGACCCAGACCGAGATCGCCGAGCGGATGGGGATGTCGCAGATGCACGTGTCGAGGCTCCTGGCCCAGTCGCTGCGCCGCCTGCGCTCCGCAATGGGCGGTGCGGACGACGCAGCGATCGCCTGATCTTCTGTCCTACGCTGTGCGGAGCAGTATCCGGAAAGCGAACATCACTTCCTGCGGCGAGTCCGGCGGGTGGCCGGTGCCGCCGCGCGCACCGGTGCCACCGCCGAGGCCATCACCGAATCGGCGCGGTCCCACACCCGGTGCAGACCCAGCGCGGCCAGCAGTTCGGCACCGAACGACGACGAGGCGTCATCGTCGGTCACCACGCCGGGATCCTGCAGGTCGATGTCGACCTTCTGCAACGCCGCACGCGCATCGCCCCACGCGCCCAACGGCTTGCAGTGCCGCAGCATCTCGTGCAGCAGGATCACCATTTTGATGTCGACATTCTCCAGTGCGCCGCCGGCCACCACGACGGCGTCGAACTCGATCGAGCGCGCGGTGTCGAAGGTGCGGTCCACGGTCAGGGTGCGCCGGCCCGACTTCAGAGTGCCGCCCGCCGGCGCGACGATCGCCGGGATGACACCGGCCTTGTCCAGCGACTTGACGAGTTTGGCGACCCCGGCGAGATCGGAATCCCGGTCGGCGATGATCGCCACCTTGCGCCCCTTCACCGGGCCCGGTGTGGTGACGACCTGCGACAGGGCCGGTGACAGCGTCACCTCGGCCGGTGGATTACCCTTCGGCGCGGGCAGTCCGAGTCCCTGCGCCACCTGCTCGCAGAGTTCGGCGTCGACGTTGGACAGCACCTCCAGCTGCCGTTCCTTAATGGCTTGCTCGTAGCACTTGCCGAGCTCGAAGGTGAACGCCTCGACGACGTGTGCCTGCTCGATCGGGGTCAGCGAGCGGTAGAACATCGCCGCCTGGGTGAAATGGTCGTCGAACGACGTCGGTGCGACCCGCGCCACCCGGCCCTCCACCGGACGGGCGGTCTGCACGTAGCCGCCCTCGTCCGCATCGGCGACCACCGGCTCGCCGCCGTCGATGCTGTTCGGCCGGTACGGCGCCTGCCCGGTGTGGATCGCGCTCTGGTGCATACCGTCGCGCAACATGTCGTTGACCGGGCAGCGGGGCCGGTTGATCGGCAGCTGAGTGAAATTCGGCCCGCCCAGCCTGGTCAGCTGTGTGTCCAGGTACGAGAACAGCCGGGCCTGCATCAGCGGGTCGTTGGTGACCTCGATTCCGGGGACCAGGTTGCCGGTGTGGAAGGCCACCTGCTCGGTCTCGGCGAAATAGTTGGTGGGGTTGCGGTTGAGCGTGAGCTTCCCGATCAGCTGCACCGGGACCAGTTCCTCAGGCACGATCTTGGTCGGGTCGAGCAGGTCGATGCCCTCGAAGGTCTCGGTGCCGTCGTCGGGCATCACCTGCACGCCGAGCTCATACTCCAGTGGCGCGCCCGCCTCGATGCCGTCGGCCATGTCGCGGCGGTGGAAGTCAGGATCGAAACCGGCGGCCAGCTGGGCCTCCTCCCACACCAGTGAGTGCACCCCGGCGACCGGCTTCCAGTGGAATTTCACCAGGCTGGTCTCGCCCTTGGCGTTGACCAGCCGGAAGGTGTGCACCCCGAAGCCCTCCATGGTGCGGTAGGACCGCGGGATGCCGCGGTCACTCATGTTCCACAGCACGTGGTGGGTGGCCTCGGTGTGCAGGGACACGAAGTCCCAGAACGTGTCGTGCGCCGACTGGGCCTGCGGTATCTCACGGTCGGGATGCGGCTTGCCCGCGTGGATCACGTCGGGGAACTTGATGCCGTCCTGGATGAAGAAGACCGGGATGTTGTTGCCGACGAGATCGAACGTGCCTTCGTCGGTGTAGAACTTGACCGCGAAACCCCGGGTGTCACGCACGGTGTCGGCGGACCCGCGGGAACCCAGCACGGTGGAGAAACGACAGAAGACGTCGGTCTGCTTACCCTTGGACGCCAGGAACGCCGCTTTGGTGATCGAGGCGGCGTTGCCGTAGGCCTCGAAGACGCCATGGGCCGCAGCGCCTCTGGCGTGCACCACCCGCTCGGGGATCCGTTCGTGGTCGAAATGGGTGATCTTCTCCCGGAGGTGGAAGTCCTCCATCAGCGTGGGGCCGCGGCTGCCCGCCTTCAGCGAGTGGTCGGTGTCGGGGATCCGGACGCCCTGCGCGGTGGTGAGGAACCGGCCCGTCTGTGCGCGCGGATCAGGTTGTTCGTCAGTGCTTTTCGACGCACCGGTGGGACTGACCTTGGCAGGGGCGGACTGGTCTCGCTTACGCGGAGCGGGCATGTGGTGCCTCCGTATCGACGGGTGGGGGAGCCCTTCCGACGTACCCGTTGGAGAACGTGTCAAACGCTCGGGATCTCCGGATCGCAGCGCACATCGAGCAGGGTGGGCCCCGGCGCCGACAACGCCCAGTCCCACGCGCGGCCGAGGTCGTCTTCCGATTCGACCGTCCTGGCGTCCACGCCCATGGTCTGCGCCACCGCGGCGTAGCTGACGGCGGGCAGGGTCTGGGACGGCTCGAACCTCGGCGTGCCGCTCTCGCGCAGCTCCCAGGTCACCTGGTTGAGGTCACCGTTGCCGAACACGCACACCACGAGGCGCTGGTCGTCCCACTCGTCGCGGTAGCGGGCGATGGTCAGCAGTTCGTTGAGGCCGTTCATCTGTATCGCGCCGTCACCGACCAGCGCGATCGCGGGACGGTCGGGGTGGGCGAATTTCGCGCCGATCGCGTACGGCACCGCACACCCCATCGAGGCCAGCGTTCCCGACACCGATCCCCGGACACCGGCGGTGAACTTCACACACTGCGCATACCAGGCTGTCGAGGATCCGGAATCGGCTGTCACGATCGCGTTGTCCGGCAACCGATCCGACAGCTCCCAGGCGATACGCATCGGATTCACCGGCTGAGCCGGACGCATGCACTCCTGTTCCAGATCAGTCCACCACCGCCGCACGTCCGTTTCGATGCCTTCGCGCCAGTGGGTATGAGGCTTCGGACGTAGATGCTGTTGCAGCCCAGCCAGAGTGACCCGGGCGTCGGCGACGATGTTCAGCTCGGTCGGATACCGCATCCCGATCGAGGTGCCGTCGTCGTCGATCTGGACCGCGCGGGCCTGACCGAACTCTGGGAGGTACTGGGTGTAGGGGAAGTTCGAGCCGACGATCAGCAGGGTGTCGCAGGCGCGCATCATCTTGTGGCTCGGTCGGGACCCGAGCATGCCGATCGGGCCGGTGACGAACGGCAGGTCGTCCGGTAGAACGTCCTTGCCCAGCAAGGCTTTCGCCACTCCGGCGCCGGTGAGTTCGGCGACCCGGACGACCTCCCGCCGTGCCCCGCGTGCGCCCTGGCCGATCAGGATGGCGACCCGTTCGCCGTCGTTGAGGATCTCCGCCGCCCGCCGCACCTGGCCCTCGGCGGGCGTGATGACCCCGAACTCGTCGACGGGATCGCTGGACGGGACGTGCTTGCCCCGGTGCTCTGGCGGTTCGTACTCCGTGTCCTGAAGATCGGACGGGACGATGACGACCGTCGGCGCGCGCCGGGTCCTCGCTGTCCGGATGGCCCGGTCCAGCGCCATGGGCAGCTGTTCGGACACGTTGACCTCGACGACATAGTCACTGGCCACGTCGGCGAACAGCGCCTGCAGGTCCACCTCCTGCTGGTAGCTGCTGCCCATCGCGCTGCGCGCGGTCTGCCCGATGATCGCGACCACCGGCACATGGTCGAGTTTGGCGTCGTAGAGACCGTTGAGCAGGTGGACCGCGCCCGGTCCGGAGGTCGCCAGGCAGACCCCGACCTGCCCGGAGAACTTGGCGTACCCGACGGCGGCCATCGCGGCCATCTCCTCGTGGCGGGCCTGGACGAACCGGGGATCGTCGTGGGCGCGGCTCAGCGCCGAGATCAGCCCGTTGATGCCGTCACCCGGGTAGCCGAAGACGTGGGTGATGTTCCACTGGCGGAGGCGGTCGAGGATGAAGTCGGACACATCGGTGGGCATACCGGCGGCTACCCGCCGGGCTGTCAGTGAAACCGAGTAGGGTTCCGCGCGTGATCAAGTCTGGCCCGGTCAAATCCGTAAACGCCCGTCTCGCTGCAGAACTGGCCGTGGGGGAGTCGCAGGTCGCCGCGGCGGTGCGCCTGCTCGACGAGGGTGCGACGGTGCCGTTCATCGCCCGCTACCGCAAGGAGGTCACCGGCAGCCTCGACGACGGTCAGCTGCGTGTGCTGGAGGAGCGGTTGGCCTATCTGCGCGAGCTCGACGACCGGCGCAACGCGGTGCTGGCCTCGATCGAGGAGCAGGGCAAACTCACCGATGACCTGACCGCGGCGCTGATGGCCGCCGACACCAAGGCCCGTGTCGAGGACATCTATCTGCCGTTCAAACCGAAGCGGCGGACCAAGGCGCAGATCGCCCGCGAGGCAGGCCTGCAGCCGCTGGCCGAAAGCCTGCTGACCGACCCGGCCCAGGTGCCCGAGGAGGCGGCCGCGGAGTACCTCGGTGAGA
This sequence comes from Mycobacterium sp. 4D054, assembly GCF_052245755.1. Lineage (NCBI taxonomy): Bacteria > Bacillati > Actinomycetota > Actinomycetes > Mycobacteriales > Mycobacteriaceae > Mycobacterium > Mycobacterium sp. 4D054. Next base: position 152,367 of record NZ_JBQQCF010000007.1, on the reverse strand, counting down.
GCGTGCCCGACGCCGCCGCGGCACTCGACGGGGCACGCCACATCATCGTCGAGCGCGCCGCCGAGGACGCCGAGCTGGTGGGCGCACTGCGGGAACGCTTCTGGGAGCACGGCGTGCTGAGGACCAGGCCCGCATCCGAGGGATCCGTGAACGCGGAGAAGGCGCAGAAGTTCCGCGACTACTTCGACCACTGCGAGCAGCTCTGGGCGATGCCGTCCCACCGGGTGCTGGCGGTGCTGCGCGGCGAGAAGGAGCAGGTGCTGGCGCTGAGCCTGGACGGCGGGGACGAGGACACCTACCAGGCGATGATCGCCGCCGCGCTGGGCGTCGACCTGACCGCGGCCGCACCGGCCACCCCGTGGCTGGCTGCCACGGTCGGCTTCGCGTGGCGCACCCGGCTGTCGGTGTCGGCGTCGGTGGACGCCCGGGTGCGGCTGCGGCTGCGGGCCGAGCAGGACGCCGTCGCGGTGTTCGCCAAGAACCTCAAGGACCTGCTGTTGGCCGCGCCCGCGGGCAACCGCACCACGATGGGGCTCGATCCCGGCTTCCGGACCGGGGTGAAGGTCGCCGTCGTGGACGGCACCGGCAAGGTGCTCGACACCTGCGCGATCTATCCGCACCAGCCGCAGAAGCAGTGGGACCAGGCCAAGGCGACGCTGGCAGCACTGGTGGTGCGCCACGGCGTCGAGCTGATCGCGGTGGGCAACGGCACCGCGTCCCGCGAAACCGACGCGTTGGCAAGTGAACTCATCGCCGACATTCGGGCGGCGGGGGGCACGGCGCCGGCCAAGGCGATGGTCAGCGAGGCCGGCGCGTCGGTGTACTCGGCGTCGGCCTACGCCGCGCACGAGCTGCCGGATCTCGACGTCACCCTGCGGGGTGCGGTGTCCATCGCCCGGCGCCTGCAGGACCCGCTCGCCGAGCTGGTCAAGATCGAGCCCAAGTCCATCGGGGTGGGGCAGTACCAGCACGACATCACCCCCGGCATCCTGGCCAGAAGCCTTGGCGCGGTGGTCGAGGACGCGGTGAACGCCGTCGGCGTGGACCTCAACACCGCGTCGGTTCCGCTGTTGTCGCGGGTCTCGGGGATCACCGAGTCGCTGGCCGAGGCGATCGTCGCGCACCGCGACAAGGCCGGCCGGTTCCAGAACCGCCGCGCGCTGCTCGACGTTCCCCGGCTGGGGCCCAAGGCTTTCGAGCAGTGCGCCGGCTTCCTGCGGATCCGCGACGGGCAGGACCCGCTGGACGCGTCCGGCGTGCACCCCGAGTCCTATCCGGTGGTGCGGCGCATCCTGGACCGCTCGAACGTCACGCTCGCCGAGATCATCGGCAACGAACGCGCGCTGCGGCAACTGCGGCCCGTCGACTTCGCCGACGACCGGTTCGGCATCCCGACGGTGACCGACATCCTCGCCGAGCTGGAGAAGCCCGGCCGCGACCCTCGTCCGGCGTTCACCACTGCGACGTTCGCCGCCGGAGTGGAGAAGGTCGCCGACCTCAAGGTCGGGATGATCCTGGAGGGCGTGGTGACCAATGTGGCCGCGTTCGGCGCGTTCGTCGACGTGGGTGTGCACCAGGACGGGCTCGTGCACGTCTCGGCGATGGCCGACCGCTTCGTCTCCGACCCGCACGAAGTGGTGCGCTCAGGTCAGGTGGTGCGGGTCAAGGTCGTCGCCGTCGACGTCGACCGGCAGCGCATCGGCCTGAGCCTGCGCCTCAACGACGAGGCCAAGCCCGAGCGCGGCCCCCGGCGCGCCGAACGGCCGGGACCGCCGAAGCGGAATCCGCCGCGCACCAACAACTCCGGACGTCGTGAGCAGAGCCGCCCGGCCGGCTCGATGGCGCAGGCGTTACGGGACGCGGGCTTCGGCCGATGACGAAGGCGGCGCGCTGGTGCTCGGCGGGGGTCGGGGTCGTCGCGCTGCTGACCTCCTGCACCCGGCACGTGGACAACCCGCAGGCGCGGCCCGCATCGCTGGCCGCGCCGATCACCACGCTTCAGGTCGCCGAGCTGCTCAGCCCGAAGGTGTCCGGCGAGGACGGCAATCTGTTCGTGGTCGCCGAGCCGGAGCGCTGCGCCGGGCTGGCCCGCGAGGTGGACCCGCCGTTCCTCGACGCGCCCGGCCCGCTGGCCACCGACGGCGGGCACTGGATGACCGAGGACGGCCGGTTCTACGTCGAGGAGATGGTCGCGGTCTACCGATCGGATTTTGATCCCGCCACGGCGCTGGACACGGTGCGGCAGACCGTAAAATTGTGCGGCGGCACCGCGTTGAGCGTCACGACGATGCGGGACCGCACCTACGACTTCGAGGTGCGGCCACACCCGTCGACCGCACCGGAGGGCACCGTGCTCTGGTCCCTGCGCGCGTCTGATTGGAACTGCGACAACCTGTTCGTGGCCGCGCACAACGCCGCCGTCGAGATCACCACCTGCGGTGGCGCACCCGGCTATGACGTGCCGGCGCTGGCCGCCGACGCGCTGAAGCGGATCGAGGCGCTGGCCGACACCACCGCGTGATCAGCCGGGCAGCTGGGCCCGCGAGGTGTCCTTGAGCGCCACCCCCGAACGCCCGAGCCGCCGGGCACCGGCGACCAGGACGGCCGCGGTGCGGGCGGCGGTGCGGTAGTCCAAACCGTCCGGTGGGTGGATGTTGGAGATGCAGTTGCGGTCGGCGTCGGTGCGGCCCACCCGCGGCTGATGGGTCAGGTAGATCCCAAGACTGTCCGCAACCGACAGGCCCGGACGCTCGCCGATGACCATCAGCAGTGTCGTCACGCCCAGTGCCGCGCCGACGTGGTCGCCGAGCGCGACCCGCGCCTGGGTGGCGATCACCGGCGGCGCCAGCCGGTAGTGGCCGTCGAACTCATCGGCCAGCGCTGTGAGCAGTCCGACGCCGTGCTCGGCCAGCGCGCGCGGGGACAGCCCGTCGGCCAGCACGACGCCGATGTCGGCCCCGGTCTGGGGCAGCGCGTCGACGTCGGCCGGTTGGCGCCCGAGGTCGGGCCGGCGCAGGTATTCGGCACGGTCGGCCGCGCGGCTGCGCACCAGCAGCGGTGCGCCGAGACCGAGAGCCTCTACCTCGGCGGCGAATGCGTCGGTGTCCAACGGCACATGGACGGCGTCGCGGGCCGCCGAGTGGGCGGCCTTGAACTCCAGCACGCGACGCGACGGCAGGGCGTTGCCGGCCCGCCCGAGACCGATACGGGCCCGGGTGGCGCTGCGCAGCGGCGCCCAGACATCCTCGGGGGAAACGTCTTTCGCGGCGCTCATGACCCAGCCGCCAGGGCCAGCAGCGGAGAGGCGGCTGGATCGACCGGCAGCACCCTGCCGTCGTCGTCGGCCATGCCCAGCCGGGCGAGCCACGCCTCGAACTCCGGCGCCGGCCGCAGCTTCAGCGCATTGCGGACATACAGCGCGTCATGGAACGCCAGGCTCTGATAGCCCAGCATCACGTCGTCGGCGCCGGGCACGGTGATGACGAAGGCGGCACCGGCCACACCGAGCAGGGTCAGCAGCGTGTCCATGTCGTCCTGATCCGCTTCGGCATGGTTGGTGTGGCACACGTCCACACCCATCGGCAGCCCGAGCAGCTTGCCGCAGAAGTGGTCCTCCAGCCCCGCCCGGATGATCTGTTTGCCGTCATAGAGATACTCGGGGCCGATGAAACCCACGACGGTGTTCACCAGCAGCGGGTCCAGCGCCCGGGCCACGCCGTAGGCCCTGGTCTCCAGGGTCTGCTGGTCCACCGGGCGGCCGCCGGTGCCCAGGTGCGCTCCCGCCGACAGTGCCGAACCCTGCCCGGTCTCCAGATACATCACGTTGTCGCCGACGGTGCCGCGGCCCAGCGCACGGCCTGCCTCGTTGGCCTCCTGCAGCATCGGCAGCGTGATGCCGAAGCTGGCGTTGGCGCCCTGGGTTCCGGCGATCGACTGGAACACCAGGTCGACCGGGGCACCCCGCTCGATGAGCTCCATCGTGGTGGTCACGTGGGTCAGCACGCAGGACTGCATCGGGATGTCGAACCGCAGCCGGATCTCGTCGAGCAGATGCAGCAGATCCTCGGTGTGCTGTGGCGAGTCGGTGGCCGGGTTGATACCGATGACCGCGTCACCGCAGCCCATCAGCAACCCGTCCAGCGTGGCCGCCGCGATGCCCCGCGGATCGTCGGTCGGGTGGTTGGGTTGCAGCCGCGTCGCCAGCGTGCCCGGCACCCCGATCGAGGTCCGGAACGCGGCGTGCACGGCAGCGCCCGCGGCCACCGCGATCAGATCCTGGTTGCGCATGATCTTCGACACCCCCGCCACCATCTCCGGGGTGAGCCCCGGAGCGACCGCCGCGATGCGTTCGGCGCTGCCGGCCTGACATGCGGTGTCCAGCAACCAGTCTCGTAGGCCGCCGACGGTCAGGTGGGCCACCGGGGCGAACGCCTGCCGGTCGTGGGTGTCGATGATCAGCCGCGTGACGTCGTCGGTCTCGTAGGGCACCACCTGTTCGTCGAGGAAGGTGGCCAACGGTAAATCGGCGAGAATCCATGCCGCAGCGGCTCTTTCGGCATCGGATTCGGCCGCGCACCCGGCGAGCTCGTCGCCGGAGCGGACCGGGGTGGCCTTGGCCATCACCTCGACGAGACCGTCGAACTGGTAGGTGTGCCCGGAAACCTGTTGGCGGTAGGTCACCTGAGCTCGTCCTCGGCGGCGGCCACGGCGGCGAACTCCTCGTCGGGGGAGTTGGCCACCAGATGGTGCCGGCTGTAGAGACCGAAGTACGCCATGAACGCCGCGAAGACCAATAGGCACCACAACGCGGCGACGCTGTCTACCAGGAACGTCGCGATGACCGCCAGTACCGCGATCACGAGGGCGAAGCCCGTCGTGATCACGCCGCCCGGGGTGCGGTAGGGCCGCGGCATGTCCGGCTCGTTCTTGCGCAGCACGATGTGGCTGACCATCATCAGCACGTAACTCAGCGCGGCTCCGAACACCGCCATGTTCAACAGCAGGGCCCCCTGGCCGATCAGCGACAACAGGAACCCGATCACGCCGGGCACAATCAACGCCAGCGTCGGTGCCTTGCGCGAGTTCGTCACCGACAGGATCTTCGGCAGGTACCCGGCCCGCGACAGCGCGAAGAGCTGGCGCGAGTAGGCATAGATGATCGAGAAGAAGCTGGCGATCAGCCCGGCGAGTCCGATGTAGTTGACGACCTTGGCCCAGGTGCTGTCACCGAGGGCCTCGACGAGCGGGTTCCCCGACTCCGACATCGCGGCCGCGCCGCCGGCGCCCGGTGTGAGGACCAGCACGGTCACGCACGTCACCAGCAGCACCGCCATTCCGGCGATGATTCCCTTGGGCACGTTGCGCTCCGGTTCGGCGGCCTCCTCGGCGGCCAGCGGGACGCCTTCGATGGCCAGGAAGAACCAGATCGCGAAGGGGATCGCCGCCCAGATTCCGAGCAGACCGAAGGGCAACAGGGGCGAGGCGCCGGCAGCGTCGGTGACCGCGATATCGGTCAGGTTGGCGCTGTCGAACCGCGGGATCGCCGCGATGGCGAACACCACGAGGCCGACCAGCGCGATCGCGGTGATCACGAACATGACCTTGAGCGCCTCCCCGACACCGGACAGATGGATGCCGATGAAGATGGCGTACGCGGCGAGGTAGACCCACCACCCGTCGGTGATGCCGAACAGGTTGAGCGATTCGACGTAGGCGCCGATGAACGTCGCGATCGCGGCCGGCGCGATCGCGTACTCGATCAGGATGGCGGTGCCGGTGGCGAACCCGCCCCACGGGCCGAGTGCCCGGCGCGCGAACGTGTACCCGCCGCCGGCGGCCGGCAGCGCCGACGACATCTCGGCCATGCCGAGCACCATCGCCAGGTACATCGCCGCGATGATGACCGCGGCGATGGCCAGACCGCCGAAGCCGCCCTGCCCGAGGCCGAAGTTCCATCCGGAGTAGTCCCCGGACACCACGTAGCTGATGCCCAGCCCGGCCAGCAGGATCCAGCCGGCGGTACCCTTCTGCAATTGCCGCTTCTGCAGATATTCCTGTGACTCGCGGTGCTCCTCGACACCGCGCGTGGCGCGGTGGGCACGACTGTCGCCGCTCATGAACCGAACTCCCTTCGACGTGTGGGGTAGCACACTACTCCCGTGACGTTGCATGCGCGTTGCAATGCGGTTCGAAATTGGTTGCGTCACAACTCTTTTGAACGGAACGAAGGTGCAGAAAGGACCGGCGTGGCCCCCGGTGTGCACATCCTGCACGCCGCGCGGAACTCGCGGGGCGGCGTTACGCTCCTGCCGGTCCGCCGAACGCCTGGCGAAACCTAAAGGTCTGAGAGTCGACCTTTAGGGGGAGCCTATGGCGTGCGGCGGACCGTGTCCAGTACCGATCGGGCATGAAGCCGACTTTTGTAACACCGGTTCGACGGCGCCCGATAGATCGCACACACCGGTGAACGACGGGAAGGGGACGCCGTGGGCATGGTTCTGGGGCTCTCACTGACTGCCCACGCCGTCGCCTGGGTGCTGGTCGACGACACCGACGGCGCCGTCCTCGATCATGACGATCTCGAGTTCCGGGCCGGCACGGAGACCGCCGGGGCCGCCGCCAGGAGCGCCCGCACGATCGCGACCGCCGGCGGCCATGACGTCGACCGGATCCGGCTGACGTTCAGCGACGATGTGACCCGCGACGGGCACCGGTTGCGTGAGCAGCTCGACGAGCTCCAGATCGCCGACGTCGACACCGTGCCGCTGGCACACGCGATGCGCGTGATGATCGCCCCCGACACCGCGCCCCGCCTCGCCCTGGCCTACGGGGCCGCCCTCGCCGAGAGGCCCGCCGAGGAGACGGCCGGCCCCCGTCGCGGCCTGAGCCGCCGCAGGATCGCGATGGCCGTCCTCGGCGCGGCCGCGGCCGCGTTGCTGACCGCCCTGAGCTTGACCTCGGGCGCGGTGCCGGAAGTTCAGCAGACGGCCGCCGCGGCATCTGATCAGGCCGATACCGGCTGGGTCGCCGTGTCCGCGCCCGCCAGCGGTGTCGCCGGCATGGTCCGCAAGGTGGTCGAGCCGACCGAGCAGGTCGTGACCCCGTCATGGCGACCCACGCCCAGGGCATACGTCCCGGTGCCGGCGCCGGCCCGGGCCGCCGTTCCCGCCGCGGTGCCGCACCTGCCCGCTCCGGAGGCCCCGCAACAACATCTCACCGGCGAATGGCCGGGCCCCGCCACTGTCGTCACCGTGACGCCGGTGCCGGTGGACATGACAGATCCGGCGAACATGTTCACCGCCCTGCCCTGAACAGCTAACGTCGACGCCGTGACGGCGGTGACCGATCGCGCCCGGGGCCTGCGCGAGCTGGTGCGCGAACAGGCGGCAGAATCCGAGCGGATCCGCACCATGACGCCGGCGGTCGTGGACGCCATGTGGTCGAGCGGGCTGATGGCCGCGATCAACCCCGTACCGGCCGGCGGGGTGGAACCGACATTCGCCGAGATGATCGAGACCTGGATCGAAATGGCTTGGCAGGACGGCTCGTTCGGCTGGGTCGGGATCGCCAACCTGCCGTCGTCCTTCGCCGCGGCCGCCTATCTTCCCGACGGCGGATTCGCCGAGGTGTTCACCGCCAACGACAACCGCGTCACGATGGGCGGGCAGTTCTTCCCCAACGGCCAGGGCATCGCGGTCGACGGCGGCTACCGGCTGACCGGATCGTGGAGTTTCGGTTCGGGCACCGGACACGCCGAGTACGTCGCGGCCGGGTTCCTGCCGATGGTCGACGGTGAGATGCAGTGGCTCGCCGAAGGCGTGCCGGATATGCGGGTGGCCGTCGTGCCACGCGCGGATGTGCTGTTCAAGGACGGCTGGCACGTCCAGGGTCTCAAGGGCACCGGTTCCTACGACTACGCGATCGAGGACGTGTTCGTCCCGCACGACCGCACGTTCGCGTTGTTCACCCGTGAACCGAAGCGGGGGAGTTCACCGGCGACGCGGATGGGCATGATGCCCGTGACCGCGGCCGGTCACGCGGCCTGGGCACTCGGCGTGGCCAAGAGCATGCTCGACGATGTCACCGAGCTGGCGGCGACCAAGTTCCGGATGAGCGACATGGCGGCGCTCGCCAGCCGGCCGACATTCCAGAAAGCGCTGGCGCACCACGTCGCGGCCTGGCGCGCCGCAAGGCTGCTCGTACTCGACGCGTTCGGTAGCGCCGAATCCGCGGTGGCCGCGGGCGGTGAGCTGACCCCCGCCCTGCGCGCGGACATGCGGGTCGCGGCGGTGTTCGCCACCGACACCTCCCGCGCCTGCGCCGAGTGGGCGCATCTGGCCGCCGGGACCAGTTCGATCCGGGAGGGCAGCCGCCTGGAGCGGGCCTTCCGGGATCTCTACACGGGAACCCAGCACGCCTTCATCAGCGAGAAGGTGGCGATCGACGCCGCCCAGGTGTGGCTCGGCGTCGTCGAGGACCAGTTCGGGCTCTGATCGCGGGGCGCTCGATCAGCTCAGGCGACGATCTCGCGCAGATAGCGCCGGCTCGCCAGCAGGTAGCAACCGATCGCGACCAGGTGCATCAGCGGCACCACACACAGCATCGCCCGGCCCAGTGACATGTCGCCGACTTCGCTCTTCAGCGCGTCGCTGATCATGCCCGTCACGAGCGGGCCCACCGAACCCAGGATTGCGCTGAAGAACAGGAAGATGGCCGAGGCCGTGGCGCGCTGCTCGGCCGGAACCAGCCGCTGGATCGCCGCGATCGACGGTGCCATGTAGGCCGTCCCGACGACGTAGCTCAACGCGATGAAGCACACCGACAGCGTCGTGCTGCCCACGACGAAACCCAGCGTCGAGAACGGGATAAGCGCCGCCGTCATCGCCGCCACCAGCCACAACAGCCAACGGGGATCGATCGCCGACAGCCGGTCGGCGATCTTGCCGACGACCAGCAGCCCGAGGATGCCGGTGACGCCACTGGCCAGGCCGTACTGCAGCCCGACCTCACCCAGTGACATGCCGCGCGCACGCATCAGGAACGCGGGGGCGAACGTCGTCAGCGCGTAACCGGCCACCGAGATCGACGCCGCCCCCGCGACGATCGCCAGATAGCTGGGCTTGCGCAGGATGTCCCACCACTTGACCGGAACCTGCCGCACCGCAACGGCTTCGGTCACAGGCCGCTGCCTGCGCCCGACGACGGCCAGCACCACCGGAACGAACGCAACGCTGATCACGCCCATCACCACGAACGCCGTGCGCCAGCCGAGCGCCTGGGCCAGCAGGCCGCCGCCGATCAGGCTGGCCGCGCTGGCCAGCGGGATGGCCAGGGTGATGACGGCCAGCGGAGCGGCGCGGCGTTCGGGCGCAAAATTGCGGGCGACGTAGGCGTGCGCGGCGGGGGTGGAACCGGCCTCCCCGATCGCGACGCCCACCCGGGTCAGCGCGAGCTGGAAGCCGGACTGCACGGCGCCGCCGAGCATCGTCATCACCCCCCACAGCGACAGGCACCCGGAGATCACCAGGCCGTACGCGCCCCGGTCCGAGACACGCGCGATCGGGATACCGATGAGCGCGTACACGGCGAGAAAGCCGAAGCCGTTGATCACCCCAATGGCGGTGTCGGACAGCGACAGGTCCTGCCGGATGGGTTCGGCCAGCACTGCCGGCAGGAACCGGTCGGCGTAGTTGAGTGTCCCGACCACCGCGAGGACCGAGACCGCCGCCCACGCCCGGCGCGGTCCGTGTGTGTCGCTGCCTGTTTCGACGGCCGATGGTGCCGACATCAGTTCTCCTCGCTGGACGCGTTACAGACGGAACCAAGAATGTCATGCGCACGGGCTCGAGGCAGGCAAACCGCGCCCCCCGGATTGGCCGCGTCCACCGCTGGTTATATATGCTAATTATCCCGCCCGGTTACCGACCCGAGAGTGATGCGATGACCTCGATCAAGACCACGCTGTCCGTCGCCGCGGTCGCATGCGGACTGGCCGCCGGCCTCTGGGGTGCGGCTGCCGTCGCCGGCGCGCAACCGGCGCCTCCGCCACCGCCTCCCGTGCTCGGTGAGGTGCCACCGGCCTGGGCGCCTCCGAAGCCCGCCGAGGTCTGGATCGGCCAGCCGGTGGTCTGGAATTCGGGCTGGGGCGGACGCTGGGGCGTGTGGATCAACGGTGGATGGATCTCGTTGACCTCCAACCCGGTCACCGGTGGTGGCTGACCGGGAGCGGGGCCCCCGAATTGCCTAGCTGCGCTATAGAATCTTCGAGACCCGACCGAACGATGAAGCTGGAGAAACGATGAGCGGACTGAGTCGCGTCGCACGGGTGGGTCTGGGGTTCCTCGGCGCCGCCGCGGTCAGCGCGAGCCTGGCCGGACCGGCCGTCGCCGATTCCACCGAGGACTATCCGATTCCCCGTCGGATCATCCACACCACATGCGACGTCGAGCAGTACATGGCGGCTGCCCGGGACACCAGCCCGGTGTACTTCGAGCGCTACATGATCGACCGGAGCAACCGGCCGGCCGACGTCCAGCAGGCCGCGTTCGACCGCATCCACTGGTTCTTCTCGCTCGACCCGGTGGGCCGCCGCCAGTACTCCGAGAACACCGCGACCAACGTGTATTACGAGCAGGTCGCCACCCGGTGGGGCAACTGGGCCAAGCTGTTCTTCAACAACAAGGGCGTCGTGGCGCACGCCACCGACGTCTGCATGAACTATCCGCGCGGCGACATGTCCGTGTGGCACTGGCCCGTCGCCCGGTAACCGGGCCAGCCCCGCCCGTCGGAAGCACGAACGTGGGGGTTGTGCACGGATTTTCAGAGAAATGCGTGCACAACACCCACACTCGCGTGGAACTGTTGAGCCCTACTGGCGCGCCTGGTCCAGCACCGGCAGCCGGTCAGGGCAGTAGGTCCGCAGTCCGGCGGCGAGGAACTTCCACGCCTGTTCGGTCGTGGTGTCCTTCTCCAGCTGATTGCGCACGAATTCGGCCGCCTCGAACGCGGTGGCGTCGACACCGGTGGCGATCCGCTTGCAGGTGATCTTGCCGATCCAGGCGTTGTAGTCCTTCTGGCCGTAGATCCCGTACGTGTTCAGCTCGTTGGTGAACGCGGTGTCGGGGTCGGCTGCCGCGGGTATGGCGAAGACCAACGACGCCGGCGCCGCGAACGTCAATCCCGCGGCCACCGCGGCGACACCGATCAGTGCGCGTTTCATACCTTCACTCCTTCAGACGGATCCGATTGCAGCCCACCGGGTCTCGGCCACGGTGCGGGGACGGGACGGGTGCGGACCCGTTGGGGCCACCAGAACCAGGGCCCGAGCAACGCGGCGATCGACGGCGTCATGAACGCACGGATCACCAGTGTGTCGAACAACAGGCCCAGACCGATCGTCGTACCGACCTGACCGATCACGGTCAATTCGCTGACCGCCATCGACATCATCGTCAGCGCGAAGACCAACCCCGCCGCCGTCACCACCGAGCCGCTGCCGCCCATCGCGCGGATGATGCCGGTGCCGATGCCGGCGTGTATCTCTTCTTTGAGGCGGGACACCAACAGCAGGTTGTAGTCCGCGCCCACGGCCAACAGGATGATCACCGCCATGGCCAACACCATCCAGTGCAGCGGCTGGCCGAGGATGTGCTGCCAGAACAGCACCGACAGCCCGAACGACGCGGCCAGCGACAGCACCACGGTGCCGACGATCACCGCAGCCGCCACGATGGCCCGGGTCAGGATCAACATGATGATGAAGATCAGGCCGAGCGCAGAGATGCCGGCGATCAACAGGTCGTAGTTGTTGCCGTCCTGCATGTCCTTGAACGTGGCCGCGGTTCCACCGAGATAGATCTTGGAGCCCTCCAGTGGGGTGCCCTTGACGGCCTCCTTCGCCGCGGTCTTGATCTTGTCGATCTTGGCCACGCCTTCGGGGCTGAGCGGGTCACCCTCATGGGAGATGATGAAGCGCACCGCATGCCCGTCGGGGGACAGGAACTGCTCCAGCCCACGCTGGAAGTCCTTGTTCTCGAAGATCTCCGGCGGCAGATAGAAGGAGTCGTCGTTCATCGAGTCGTCGAACGCCTCACCCATGGCGTCGGCGTCCTCCGACATCGCCGCCATCTGATCCTGCTGACCCTTCTGCGACTGATACATCGTCAGCATCATCGTCCGCATGGTCTTCATGGTCTCGATCATCTCGGGCATGAGCGCGACCATCTGCGGCATCAGGCTGTCCAACCGCTTCATGTCCGGCAGGATCTCGCGGAAGTCGTCGGTCATCACGTTGATGCCGTCGAGGGTGTCGAACACCGACCGCAGTGCCCAGCAGACCGGGATGTTGTAGCAGTGCGGTTCCCAGTAGAAGTAGTTGCGGATCGGCCGGAAGAAGTCATCGAAGTTCGCGATGCTGTCGCGGAGGTCCTCGATGTCGGTGAGCATGTTCTCCATCTTGCTGACCATGCTGTGGGTGATGTCGGCCATCTGCGTGGTCAGGTTCGACATCTTCTCCATGGTGGCGATCGTGTTCGCCATCTCGTCGGCCTGCACCAGCATGTCGGCCATGCGGTCCTGCATGTACTTCTCGTTGAGCCGCTGCGTCGTGCCCTGCATGCTCATCTGGAACGGAATCGAGGTGTGCTTGATCGGCTTGCCGTCGGGCCGGGTGATCGCCTGCACCCTGGCGATGCCCTCGACGCGGAAGATCGCCTTGGCGATCTTGTCGATGACGAGGAAGTCCGCCGAGTTCCGCAGATCGTGATCGCTCTCGATCATGAGCAGCTCGGGGTTCATCCGGGCCTGGTCGAAATGCGCGTCGGCGACGGCATAGCCCTGGTTGGCCGGCAAATCCGCCGGCAGGTAGTCGCGGTCGTTGTAGTTGGTCTTGTAGCCGGGCAGCGCCAGCAGGCCGACCAGCGTGATCGCCATCGCCGCCACCAGGATCGGGCCCGGCCAGCGGACGATCGCGGCGCCGATCTTGCGCCAGCCACGGATGCGCATCGCGCGTTTGGGCTCGAGCAGTTTGCCGAACCGGGTGGCGACGCTGATGATCGCGACCATCAGCACGACGCCCGCCATGACGACCACGAACATGCCGATGGCCAGCGGGATACCCATGGTCTGGAAGTAGGGCAGCCGGGTGAAGCTCAGGCAGAACGTGGCGCCCGCGATGGTCAGACCCGACCCCAGCACCACGTGCGCGGTGCCGTGGAACATCGTGTAGTACGCGGTCTCTTTGTCCTCGCCGAGTGTTCGGGCCTCCTGATATCGGCCTATCAGGAAGATCGCGTAGTCCGTCGCCGCGGCGATGGCCAACGTCACCAGCAGGTTGGTGGCGAACGTCGAGAGCCCGATGATCTCGTGGTAGCCCAGGAACGCCACCACGCCGCGGGCCGTGGCCAGCGACAGCACCACCATCACCAGCGTGATCAGCACGGTCACGATGGACCGGTAGACCAGCAGCAGCATGATGATGATGACGGTGAACGTCGCCGCCTCGATGATCCGCATGCTGCGGTCACCGGCGATGTGCTGGTCGGCGGCCAGCGCGGCCGGACCGGTCACGAACGCCCGCACACCCGGCGGCGGCTCCAGGCTGTTGACGATCTGCTGGACCGCCTTCACCGACTCGTTGGCCAGCGCCTCGCCCTGGTTACCCGCGAGCTTGACCTGGACGTAGGCCGACTTGCCGTCGTTGCTCTGCGAACCCGACGCGGTGAGCGGGTCGCTCCAGAAGTCCTGGACCGACTGCACGTGCGTGGTGTCGGCTTCCAGCCGGTCGACGAGCTCGTCGTACCACGCGTGCGCGGCGTCGCCGAGGGGTTCGTCGCCCTCGAACACGATCATCACCGAGCTGTCCGAGTCGCCTTCCTCGAACAGCTCACCGACCTTCTTCATCGAGATCATCGACGGCGCGTCTTGCGGGCTCATCGACACGGCCTGCATCTCGCCGACCTTCTCGAGCTGCGGCACGGTGACGTTGACCACGACGATCAGCGCGATCCAACCGAGGATGATCGGAAGGGCGAACAGCCGGATCATCCGGGGGATGAACGGGCGGTGAGGTCGACGCGCAGCGGGGAACTCGTCGGTGCGGGCGTCGGAAACTGGTGTGCTCATGCGGATTTCACAAAGCAGAAGGTCTGGGCGTTCAAGCCGTCCGTCGTCCTCTCGTCCTTCAACTCGTCGTCGACATAGATCCGGCACGTGATCGTCGAGCCGTCACCCTGGGCGACGATGTTGGGAGCTGCGGATGGTTCGGTGGTCTCCAGCGTGAGCGACCACGGCAGCGGCGCGCCGTCGACGCGCTGCGGCTTGGCGTCGAGGTCGAGGTAGTTCACGTCGGCGTAGGAACCCGAGCCGGTGATCTCATAACGGACGACTTTGGGGTCGAACGGTTCGGGGAGATCGGCGAAGTTGCGCGGCGTCTCGATGATGCCCTCGGACCCGAAGAACGTCCGGATGCGCGCGACGGTGAGGCCTGCGATCACCACGACGACGATGATGAGCAACGGGAGCCACACCTTCTTGGCAATGGCGATCACGACTGCCGGCCCCGACTAGTGGCGCGCATTAGACCCCTGAGATTCGTATCCTGCGATTGAGCAGATCGTAACTTAGCCCGTATAAGTTCTCACCCGGCGCCAGATTAGCTCAAGAAAATGTGGCGCTGCTAACTCGTCGCCGAATCCTGCGAGTCAGGTCACTGACAACGGATCGTCGCCTAAGATGCTGAGCGGTCGCACAGTTGGTCGGTGAGGAGCATGTCGGGTGGCAGACGATCTTTACTACGACCTCTACTATGACCCCTACGACCTGAGCATCGTGGCCGACCCATACCCGACCTACGCGCGGCTGCGCGACGAGGCGCCGCTCTATTACAACGAGCGCTACGACTTCTGGGCGCTGTCGCGCCACGCCGACGTCGAGAAAGCGCTGCTGGACTGGTCGACGTTCTCCAACAGCCGCAGCGACATCCTGGAACTGGTCAAATCGGACTTCGACATGCCCAAGGGCGTGATGATGTTCGAGGACCCGCCCACGCACACCCTGCTGCGCGGGCTGATGTCGCGGGTGTTCACCCCACGCCGGATGGCCGAGATCGAGGACCAGATCCGGCAGTACTGCGTGAACTGCCTCGACCCGTTGGTCGGCGCCGACGGCTTCGACATCATCGCCGAGCTGGCGGCCATGATGCCGATGCGGGTGATCGGGATGCTGCTGGGCATCCCAGAGTCCGAGCAGGTGTCCGTACGCGACGCCAACGACGCGAACCTGCGCACCAAGCCCGGCGCGCCGATGAAGGTCGCCGACCCCGACAAGATCGCCGACGGCCGGATCTACGCCGACTACGTCCAGTGGCGCGCGGCCAACCCGTCCGACGACCTGATGACCGCGCTGCTCAACGTCGAGTTCACCGACGAGACGGGAGTGGAGCGCAAGCTCACCCGTAAAGAGGTCCTGCACTACACCCAGGTGGTGGCCGGTGCGGGTAACGAGACGACCGGAAGGCTGATCGGCTGGCTGGCCAAGGTGCTCGCCGAACACCCCGATCAACGCCGCCGCATCCACGAGGACCGCTCACTGCTCGGCCGCACGATCGACGAGACGCTGAGGTTCGAGCCCACGGGTCCGCACGTGGCGCGCTACGTCATCCGCGACTTCGGATACGGCGACGTCACCGTGCCCGCAGGCAGCGCCATCCTGCTGCTGTTCGGTGCCGCCAACCGCGACGAACGCCGATACGAGAATCCGGACACCTTCGACATCGACCGGGAGAACATCAGCCACCTGACGTTCGGCAAGGGGCTGCACTACTGCCTGGGCGCCAACCTGGCCCGCCTGGAAGGCAGGATCGCGCTCGACGAGCTGCTCAACCGCTGGCCCGAGTGGGATGTCGACTACGACTCCGCCCGGCTGGCCCCGACCTCGACCGTCCGCGGCTGGGAGCACCTACGGATTCTGGTCGGCTGAACCGCTTTCGGTGCCGGTACCTGAGTCGTGCTCGGCTGGACCCGTCTCGCCGCCTCCGGCGGCGCCATCCAGCACGCTGACGGCGATCCCGTACGGCAGGAACCGCACCCGTCGCTTCGCATCGGTGTTGTCCTTGTTCGCCCGGAGCGCGTCCAGTTCGGTCGGGTACACCTGCTCGATGTGGGCGCCACCGGAGTCGTCAAGGGTGTAGATGGCCCAGACACCGTCTCCGGTCTCACCGGTCGTTTCGGGACGCGTCCGCGGCCGGGTGTCGAACAACGTCGACCATCCCGCCCGCTCACCGGGTGTCCCGAGGAATCTCCCGATGCCGTCGAGTGCCTCCCGCAGACCTTCGCCCGCTTCGCGGACGACGCGGTCGAAATCCTCGGGGTCGAATCCGAACGGCCCGTTGTTGCTGCTCATGCAGACCAGTGTGCCCCTGACGGCACGTTCAGTCGACTGCCGCATGGATAGGTGGTAGGCAACCATATGCCTTTCACACGAGCTGACGTGCTGTCGGCGGCCCAGCGGTCCCTGGCCGCGGCGGGCGCGCACGACCGGGCCGGGTGGATCGGCCTGTTCACCGCCGACGCCCGGGTCGAAGATCCGGTCGGCTCGAGGCCGCACCGCGGGCACGTCGCGATCGGCCGGTTCTACGACACGTTCATCGGCCCCCGCGACATCAGCTTTCGCCCGGACACCGACATCGTCGTCGGCACCACGGTGCTGCGCGACCTCGAGCTCGAGATCCAGATGGCACCGACCGTGACCCTGCATGTCCCCACCTACATCCGCTACGACCTGCGTGACGCCGGCGACGAGCTCAAGATCGCCGCGTTGTCGGCCTACTGGGAATTGCCAGCGATGATCGGGCAGTTCGCCCGAGGCGGACTGGTGGCGTTGCCGGCCGGCGCATCGCTGGCCCGGACCATGGCCGCCAACCAGCACCTGGCCGGAACCCTCGGGTTTCTCGGTGGCTTCCGTGGGCTGGGATCGGGCGCGCGGGCGCTGTTCACCACGTTCCTCGACGACGCCCGCAGCGGCAATGAAGTCGGGATGCGGCGGCTCATCGCCGACAGTCCCGTCACCCGCGGTGACGACGAGCCGGTGAGCCCGTCGGAACTGGTCAGACACCTCTCCGGCAGCAACTGGACCAAACTCATCGTCGCCGGCAACTCCGTCGCGGCGCGCATCGAGCGTGACGGCAGGCCCTCCGTGCTCATCGGCGAGACGGCGCGCGCCGGGTGGAACGGCGCCGTGCTGCGCAGGATTCGGTTGTTCGGCGGTCTGGATTGATGCCCTACAACAGTTCGGCCACGTTGTCGCGCCGGACGCTCCGCGCATGAGAACGTAGGCAGCATCATGTCCGACCCTGATACCGCCGACTTCCTGACCTACGAGCAGTTCGGCCGCCGGTTCTTCGAGATCGCCGTCACCGAGGAGCGCGTGGGCGGCGCGATCGGTGAGATCGCCGGCGACGCCTTCGAGATGGGCCCCATCGCCCAAGGCCCGGGCAAGCTGGCCAAGGTCACCGCGAAAGTGCGGATCCAGCAGCCCAGGGTCCGTCGGGAGCTCGGCGAGTTGATCACCTTCGGGATCCGGATCCCCTTGGAGATCGACATGGTGGTCGACCTGCGGATCGACAAACCCAAATTCATCGTGTTCGGTGAGATCTCGCTGCGCGCCACCGCCAAGGCCGCCGACCCGCTGCTCCTGATCCTCGACGTGGAGAAGCCGCGGCCCTCCGACATCTCGATCCACGTCACGTCGAAAACCCTGCGCGCCGAGGTGGTGCGCATCGTCGGCGGCGTGGACGCCGAGATCAAGCGCTTCATCGCGATGCACGTCGCGGGGGAGATCGACAGCCCGGAATCCCAGAAGGCCAAGATCATCGACGTTGCCGAACGTCTCGACGCGGCCTGGACCGGCATCTGAGACCGTGCCCAAGCTCAGCGCCGGCCTGCTTCTCTATCGCGACGTCGACGGGACGCTCGAAGTGCTCCTCGGCCACCCGGGCGGGCCGTTCTGGGCCCGTAAAGACGACGGTGCCTGGTCGATCCCCAAGGGCGAGTACACCGACGGGGAAGACCCGTGGACCGTCGCTCAGCGCGAGTTCACCGAGGAGCTCGGCAAGCCCGTGCCGGCCGGTCCCCGGATCGAATTCGAGCCGGTGCGCCAGCCGGGCGGAAAGGTGGTCACCGCGTTCGCGGTACGCGCCGACCTCGACCTCGACGGTACGTTCAGTAACACCTTCACCCTCGAATGGCCCAGGGGCTCAGGCGCGTTCAAGGAGTTTCCGGAGATCGACCGGGTGGCCTGGTTCGATCTGGCGACGGCCCGCACCAAGCTGTTGAAGGGGCAGCGCCCGCTGCTCGACCGGCTCGAGGAGGCCGTCGCGCGCTGACGCTCACAGCTCCAGCGAGAGACCCGAGCCGTCGGCTGCCCGCGACACACAGGTCAGCATCATCCCGGCGGCCCGCTCCGGATCGGTCAGCAACGTGTCGCGATGGTCGACGTCGCCGGCGAGCACCTTGGTCCGGCACGTGCCGCAGAACCCTTGCTGACATGAGTACGTCGCGTGCACCCCCGCCCGGCGCAACGCGGCGAGCAGGGTCTCGTCGGCGCCGACGTCAACCGTCCGACCGGTGGACGCGACCGTCACCGGGAACGGGCGCCCGTCGGTGACCGGCGGCGCGGCGAACCGTTCGAAGTGCAGTTCGACGTCGTCGCGTCCGACCAGCGCGGTGCGGATCGCGGTGAGCATCGGCGCCGGACCGCACGCGTAGACCGCGGTGCCGCCCGGGCAATCCCCGAGCAGCTCCTGCGCACCGGGGAGCCCGAGCCGGTCGTCGGTACGGATCTCGACCGCGTCGCCGTAGGCGGCGACCTCGTCGACGAACGGGAGGCTGTCGAGGGTGCGTCCGGTGTAGACCATCGACCAGTCCACACCCAGGCCGTCGGCCAGGCGCAGCATCGGCAGGATCGGGGTGATCCCGATTCCGCCTGCGACGAAACGGAATCGGCGTGCCGGCGAGCCGTAGCCCGGCACCGTGAGCGGGAACGCGTTGCGCGGCCCGTGCGTACGGACAATCGAGCCGGGCTTCAGCGTGTGGTGCACTTCGAGCGAGCCGCCGCCACCGTCGGGGATGCGCCGGACCGCGATGCGGTACTCCTGCCTGGCGCAGGGGTCGCCGCACAGCGAGTACTGCCGCACCAGACCGCTGGGCAGGTGCACGTCGAGGTGAGCGCCGGGGGACCAAGGCGGCAACTCTGCTCCGGCCAGTGTCAGCTCGACGACGTCCTGATCGTGTGCGACCACGCGGCGGCGGGTGACCGTCAGCGGAAAAGTGTCCGGTCCCGGGGCCGGTGGCGCGATGCGCCGCACCGCCGCCGTCGCTGCGAAAAGCCCGGAGATCGTCGCGTCGGCCAGGCCGAGCATGACGTCGTGCCGGGCACGCCCTGATGCGCTCGGCGGGACCCGGCGGAACGCGTCGAACAGCGGCATCACGCGTGCGCGGCGCGTGCGGCGGGAGAAGCCGCCAGGTATGCGACGGCCTGAGCGGTCGAGCCCAGTTGCTCCGGGGAGTAGCCGGGCCGGAAATAGCCGAGCGTGCTGGATCCGAACAGAGTCCGGTACAGCGGAAGCAGTCCGAGCTTCGAGTCGCGCATCCGCATCCGGTTGAACGTCCACCAGTTGGCGTCGACGGTCGGGTCGGTCTTCACCAGATACCAGGCGGTGCGCTGGAAGAAGACGAACAGCATGGTCGCCGCGACGGTCATGGCGCGGATCCGGGCGCGATAGCTGTCGTGGAAGTAGACCGCGACATCGTGGGCGACGCTTCGGTGTTCGACTTCCTCGCTGCCGTGCCAGCGGAACAGGTCGACCAGGGTGGGGTCGGCGCCGTGGTCGTCCCAGGCGCAGTTGAGCGCGAAGTCGCCCATCACCGCGGTGTAGTGCTCTATGGCCGCGATCAACCACAGCCGGTCGCACAGATGGTTCATCCGTCGGGCCTCGTCCACGGAATCGGGCAGCGGGGCCAGCACACCGGTGAACACGTGCTCGATCTGCTGCAGGATCGGCGTGGGATCAACGCCGTGCCCGACCATGAACTCGTGCAGAACCTGGTCGTGCACATCGGCGTGGATCGCCTCCTGGCCGATGAAACCGCGAATGTCGTCGGCCAGCTTCGGATCCTTGACGAGCGGCAACGCCTCGTTGAACGTCTGGACGAACCAACGCTCGCCGGCGGGCAGGACGATGTTGAGCACGCTGACCAGATGCGAGGCGACGGGGTGGCCGGGAATCCAGTGCAGCGGGATGTCGGCCACGTCGAAGTGCACCTTGCGGGCCTGGATCTGCACGGGCCCAGGGTCGATCTCGGTGTCGAAACGGCGCGGTCGCAACATCTGCGGCTCCTGTTAGTCGATGAACTCGTGGAGAGTTTACGACGAATTAGTGGGAACGCAGGTACCGGTTAGGTCGGCGGAACGGGGATCAGGGCTGCGGCGAGGTGTTCGCGATGATCGGCGCGCCTTGTCCGGCCGGCATATTCGACACCACGCCGGGCGCGGGCGGCGCCATCCCTGCGCCGGGAGCGCCGGCGATCGGCACCATCGGTGTCGGCGTGACAGTGGTGACGCCGTTGGCGCCGACCGTCGGTCCGCCGGTGGG
Organism: Mycobacterium sp. 4D054; assembly: GCF_052245755.1. Classification (NCBI taxonomy): domain Bacteria; kingdom Bacillati; phylum Actinomycetota; class Actinomycetes; order Mycobacteriales; family Mycobacteriaceae; genus Mycobacterium; species Mycobacterium sp. 4D054. The sequence goes on along the minus strand of NZ_JBQQCF010000007.1, from coordinate 131,720 downwards.
GCCCATGGCCTTGATCTGGTCGGCCGCGGCCTGAGTGCAGTCCAGCATCAGCAGCATCCGGCCCTGGCTGGTCACTTTCTGCTGGCCGACCAGGCAGGCGCTCTGAGGAAGGGCACTACCGGTGGCTCCACCGAAGTAGGCCTTGACGCCCTGGCTCTTCAGGATGGCCAGCGCACGACCGTACTGCTCGCCGACGACGTTGTACGGGCTCGTCTGAGCCGGCTGCGAAATAGCGACACCGGCACCGATCAGCGCGGCTGTTCCGGCGGCGACGAATCCGCCGCTGAGCACAACGAGCTTGTTCACTACAACTCCCTCGGATCGGTATGCGGTGCGAACATATCGCAGCAGTGACGAATGTGAAACCGCTGCAGAAGCCGCGGGCGTTACATCAGTTCGCTGTCAACGCCGGCTCGTTTCCGATCGCACCCGGTCACCATCGACGCCGTTTCCTCACTCACGCGGTTCGGCATTGACGCCGGTTATCCCCAGTCTGGGTTTCATCCACAGGTGGGGCTTTCGGCTTCCCGTTGTGCCCGCGCGGGACGGGATAATCGAACGTATGTTTGATCGACTGTTTGCGGGGGTGGAGGAGCCCGCGCTGCTTGCTGCGATCGAACAGTGCGCCCGTGAGGAGGCCCAGGCCGGGGCGCGGAAAGCCGCCGCGATCGCCGAGTTGGTGTATTCCACGGTGGACAGGGATGACGAGCACGACGACTGGGTGTATGACTGCTGGGCCCAGACCGCCTCTGAGCTAGGCGCGGTGCTCAATCTCGGGCACAGGCGGGCCTCGGGGCAGATGCGGATCGCGATGGCGTTGCGCGATCGGTTGCCTGGGCTGGCCGAACGGTATCTGCAGGGCCGGGTCAGCGCCCAGGTGGTGTCCAAGATTTGTTGGCGCACCCGCCTGGTCGAGGATGCGCAGGTGTGGGCGCTGCTCGACGAGCAGTTGGCGACCCACGCCCCGCAGTGGGGGTCGTTGTCCGAAGAGGCGTTGGTGCGGGCCATTGATGCGGTGATCGACCGGTATGACCCGGACGCGCTGATCCGGTCCAAGGAGGTCATCGCGGGCCGCGATTTTCATATCGGGGCCCACGAGGATCCCGACGAGTGGGTGTTGGTGTGGGGTCAGATCCTGGGCTGTGATGCCGTGCTGCTGGCGGCCCGGATCGCTGAGTTGCTCAAGAACGTGTGTGCCGATGATCCGCGCGACATGGGGGAGCGGCGCTCGTGTGCGGTGGGGGCGATCATCCGAGGCCAGGACCATCTGCCGTGCCGGTGCGGCAAAGCGGACTGCCCGGGCGCTGCGCCGGTGGCTCCGGGCAGCTCGAATGTGGTGATCTCCGTGCTCGCCGATCCCGCCGCGCTCGACGCCGCCTACCAGCTGATCACCGACCAAGACCACCAACAACAGAACCAACCCCAGTCCGAGCCTGAGCCTGAGGAGCAGCTCGAACCCGAGCCCGAGTCGAATCCTGCGGCGTGCGTGAAGGATTCGGGGTTGGCGTTGTTGCCCGGGGTGAAGGTGCTGCCGATCGTGGCGTTGGCCGAGGCGATCCGGGATGGGGCGGCGATCAAACAGTTGTGGTTGCCCGGCCCGGAACCCGAGCCGCACTACCGTCCCTCGGCGAAGCTGGCGGCGTTCGTGCGCGCCCGGGACCTGTTCTGCCGCTTCCCGGGCTGCACGGTGCCGGCCGAACACTGCGACCTCGACCACGTGCTGCCCTGGCCCTACGGACCCACCCATCCGTCGAACCTGAACTGCAAATGCCGCACCCACCACCTCGGGAAAACGTTCGCCGACGGTTGGCGCGATGAACAACTTCCTGATGGCACGGTGATCTGGACGACCCCGGCCGGGCTGCGCTACACCACGGTGCCGGGCAGCCGGGTGTTGTTCCCCGGTTGGGACACCACCACCGCGAAACTACCGCCGAGGACCTGGCCGCCCCCAGATCCCGGCCGTAGTGCCAGGATGCCCAAACGACGCCGCACCCGCGCCGCCGAGGACGCCGCGCGGATCAAGGCCGAACGCGAACACAACGCCGCCCAACGCGCCCTGGAGGAAGAGGCGCACACCGCGGCACAAGTCGCCGCACAAGTCGGCGCGGCCGCCGAACGACATCGACGGCCGGACCCACCACCTGAGCGCGGCTCTCACCACGGCGACGACCCGCCACCTTTCTAGGCAGGGTTCAGCGGGCTTCCGCGGCGGCGCGCATCGCCTCGCAGAGCGCCGCGGCGCGGGGGTCTGCGAAGATGTCCTCCAGCAGCATCTGCCTGCCGTCCGGGCCGGCCAGCGGGACCCGCCAGTTGGGGTACTCGTCGGTGGTTCCAGGCTGATTCTGCGTGCGGACCTCTCCGACCGCATCGGCCAACGACAGCGACAGCAGCCGCGAGGGTGTGCGACCCAGGTAGCGGTGCAGCGCCAGCACGACCTCCTCGACTTCATCGGCCTCGTCGACGTCACCGGATCCGTTGTCGAGCAGGCCCACTCGGCGCAGCTCGGCCATCCACCCCCGCTGATGTTCGCGGTCGCCGGCCAACTCCTCCTCGGCCGGCCGGGTCAGCAACCCCAGCTCGTCACGCAGGCGTACGTGCTCACCGGCGAGATAGCCCGCCGTCGGCGGAAGGTCGTGGGTTGTCACCGCCGACAGGCAGTACTCCCGCCACCGCTCGGCGGGCAGAGGACCACCGTCGCCGTCCCGATCGCTCTCGAACCACAGAATCGACGTGCCGAACAGCCCGCGGTCGCTCAGATAATCCCGCACCCACGGTTCCACCGTGCCGAGGTCCTCGCCGACGACCACGGCTCCCACCCGTTGCGCCTCCAACGCGACGATCCCGATCATCGCCTCGTGGTCGTACCGCACATAGGTGCCCTCAGTCGGCAACGCGCCCTTCGGAATCCACCACAGCCGAAACAGGCCGATGATGTGGTCGATACGCACCCCGCCCGCATGTCGCAGCACCGCGCTCACCAGGGCGCGGAACGGTTCGTACGCCTCATCGGCTAGCCGGTCCGGGCGCCACGGCGGCTGCGACCAGTCCTGACCGAGCTGATTGAACTCGTCCGGAGGCGCACCCGCGGTCACCCCGAGCGCCAGCACGTCCTGCAGCGCCCACGCGTCGGCACCGTTGGGATCCACCCCGACCGCCAGGTCGTGCATGATGCCAAGCTTCATACCGGCCTGGACGGCGCGGTCCTGGGCTGCCGACAACTGCTCGTCGACAATCCACTGCAGCCAACGATGGAAGTCGACCTCGTTGGGATGTTCGTCGACGAACGCAGCGACCGCCGCGCTTCGCGGATGCTGCAACTCCTCGGGCCACTGCCGCCAATCGGCCCCGTATTGGTCGGCCAGCGCACACCAGGTCGCGAAATCGTCGAGGCTGCGTCCCTCGCGTTCCAGAAACGCCTCGTAAGCGATCTCGCGCCCTGCCGACAGCTCGACGAGGTACACCGTCTCCAGCGCCGCCCGCTTGGACGTCCACGCACTGTCCCGGTCGATCTGCTCGGATCTGGCCGCCCGGGTCTGCACCTGTGTCTGTGCCTTGCGAATGCGGCTACGGTGCCGGACGTAGGCGAACTCGGGCACCGCCTGCACCCGCAGATACATCGGGTTGACGAACCGGCGCGACGTCGGTAGATACGGCGACGGCTCCATCGGTGCCACCGGCGCCGCGGCGTGCAGCGGGTTCACCAGCACGAAGCCCGCCCGGTGCCGGGCCGCCGACCACACCGCCAGGTCTGTCAGATCCGTCAGATCGCCTACGCCCCAAGAGTTCCGGGACCGCACGCTGTAGAGCTGGGTGGCCAGACCCCAGGTGCGGCCGGAGCCGAGCCGGTCCGCACAGTTCAGCCTTGCGGGCGCCACGATGACGGTGGTGCTGACATCGGAGTCGGCGACCGCCAGGTGCAGGGTGTGGTAACCCATCGGCAGGTCGGCGGGCAACTCGAAGGTGGCCTCGCCGACCAGTCTGCCGTTCAGATCAAAAGGCGGCCTGTTGTTTTCGAGTTGGCGCAGGCCTGTGCGCACACTGCCGTCTTCGAGCCGCAGCCATAGCCGCGCCGGGTCGCCGTGGGTGACGTGCACCCAGAACGGGGTCGCGACCCCGGTGCGGCCCACGATCGAGGGAGGCAGCGGACGGTCCCAGTGGTCCCGGTCGTGCCGGGCGAGCGCTTCGGCGCGGTCCCGGTCGGTGGCCGCCGCGACACCGAGCGCGTCGAGCACCGCGATCAGCGTCGACGCCGGCACCGGAACGGATCTGCCCGTCCAGTCCGTGTACTCACTGGCCACTCCGTATCGGTGCGCGAGGTCGACCAGCTCCGCGGGCACTCCCCAGTCATCCGCCATGGCGCCAATCTTGCCCTGTGAACGGCGATCGCAAACGTCGAAGACGGCGGCCCAAGGCGACGGAGGTATGGTCGCTGCGTGGCGTCAGCTCGGGTCGCGGTTGCCGCCCTCTTCCTCACCAACGGCGCGCTCTTCGCCAATCTGCTGCCCCGGTATCCGGAGATCAAGACCGACCTGGCGATGTCCAACGCCGTGTACGGCGCAGCCGTCGCCTCGTTCTCGGCCGGTGCGCTGATGGCCGGTCCGGCCGCCGCAGCGCTGATCCGACGGTTCCAGTCGGCCCGCGTGGCGGTCGCCACCACGGTCGCGCTGGGGTTGTTCATCGTGGTCGCCGGGCTGGCCTCCACGCCGTGGGTGTTCGCCGCGGCACTGTTCGCCGCCGGTGCGTGCGACTCGGTGACCGACGTCGCCCAGAATGTTAACGGCCTTCGGCTGCAACGTGATTACGGGCGGTCCATCATCAATTCGCTGCACGCGGTGTGGGCGGTCGGCGCGATCATCGGGGGCCTGATGGGAGCGGCCGCCATCGCGCTCGAGGTCCCGCGCCCGGTCCATCTCGGCGTCGCGGCCGTGGTGTTCTGCGGCGTCGTGCTGGCCGCTTACCCGCATCTGCTGCACGGCCCTGATCACGACAACCATCCGTCGACGCACGACACCGACCGCAGCGGGGTGGGCGCAGCGGTGCTGCTGACGCTGCTGGCACTGGTCGGCATGGCGGTGGCAGGAGCGACGGTCGAGGACGCCGGCAGCTCATGGGCCACGCTGTATCTGCGCGACAGTCTGGGCGCCCCGGGCGCGGTCGCGGTGATGGGCTATGTGGCGCTGGTCGGTTTCATGTTCATCGGACGGATGCTCGGTGACCGGCTGGTCGACCGGTTCGGGGACCGCGCGGTGGCCCGCAGCGGAGGACTTGTCGCAGCGCTCGGTATGGGCACCGCGCTGGCCTTTCCGACGGTGCCCGTCACCGTCGTCGGGTTCGCCGCGGCGGGACTCGGCGTGGCGACGGTGATACCGGCGGCCATGCGCGCCGCCGACGAACTGCCGGGCCTGCGCCCGGGCACCGGGCTGACGGTCCTGACATGGCTCATGCGGGTGGGTTTCCTGGGTGCCCCGTTGATCGTCGGCATCGTCGCCGACGCGACGAGCCTGCGCGTCGGCCTGCTGACCGTCCCCGTCGCGGGGGTGGCCATCGTCCTGCTCGCCGGTGCCCTCGGCGCGCGGCGCCGCGCCTGATCGGCCCGGCACCGCGGCCAGGCGCTGGTACAGTGGCGTACCGGTAACCGATCGAAGGAGCTCGGCATGACCGCGGAGGCATCCACCCGCAACGCTGCAGCCGCCCGACCTGTCGTGGACACCACCAACGGGCCGGTCCGGGGAGTCGACGACGGCCGCGCGATGTCGTGGCGCGCCATTCGCTACGCGGCGGCCCCGGTCGAAGAGCTCCGGTGGCGGGCGCCCCAGCCGCCGATGCGGTGGTCGGAACCTGCGGACGCGGGACGGGTGGGCCCGGTGTGCCCACAGCCGACCGACCCGAAGATCCCGATCGATCTCGGCGCTCCGCAAGGCGAGGACTTCCTGACGCTCAACGTCTGGGCGCCGTCGGGCACCCGCGCCGGCGACGCCAAACCGGTGTTGGTGTGGGTCCATGGTGGCGCTTACATCCTGGGTTCGGCCAGCCAGCCGCTGTACCACGGCCGTGCCCTGGCCACCGGCGGTGACGCGATCGTCGTGACGGTGAACTACCGACTCGGCGCGCTGGGCTTCCTGGAACTGTCCACCCTCGGCGCCGACCGGGAGCGCTTCGCGACCAACCTCGGGTTGCGCGACGTACTGGCCGCACTGGAATGGGTGCGCGACAACATCGCCGCGTTCGGCGGAGACCCGGCACGGGTGACGGTGTTCGGCGAGTCCGCGGGCGGCGGCATCATCACTTCCCTGCTGGCGAGTCCGGCCGCGGCCGGACTGTTCAGCGCGGCGATCTCGCAGAGTTCACCGGTGACCTCCACCTACGATCTGGGGCGCGCGGAGCGGGTCGCCCAACGGTTCATGGAAGTGCTCGGCGCCAGCCGGGAGGACCTGCACCGACTGGCTGACGCACCGATCCACGCCCTGGTCGAGGCGTCACGGGCGGTGTTCGACGAGGTCCCCGCGCGCACCCCGGGCACGCTGGCCTTCGCCCCGACCGTCGACGGCGACCTTCTCCCGGATTACCCGGTCAACGCCGCCAGGAAGGGCCTGACCCACCCGGTGCCGCTGATCATCGGCACCAACAAGAACGAGGCCGCGCTGTTCCGGTACATGAAGTCGCCGCTGATGCCGATCGCGCCGGAATCCATCAAGGCGATGTTCGCCGAGATCGCTGCCGAACAGCCGCACCTGAAGCTGCCCGGCGAGGACGTCCTGAAGGGCACCTACCGCGGGCGCGGCAAGACGCACGGTCTCAGCCTGACCAGCGACCTCGGCTTCCGGATGCCGTCGATCTGGTTCGCGGACGGGCACCGCGCGGTCGCCCCGGTGTACCTGTACCGCTTCGATTTCCACACCCCGCTGCTGCGGCTGCTGCGTCTGCACGCCGCGCACGCCACCGAACTGCCGTTCGTGTGGGGCAATCTGCTTGCCGGCCGCAGGGATCCGACGTTCGCGCTCGGCGGCCGCAAGGCCGGCGCGGCGGTTTCCGAACGGATGCGGGCACGCTGGGTCAATTTCGCCGCGACCGGCGAACCCACCGCACCGGGGGACGCGCCGGCGTGGCGTCCCTACGGCGCCGAGGACCGTGCGACGTTGGTGATCGACAAGCAGGACATCGTGGTCGACGACCTCGACGCCGGTGTCCGGCAGGCTTGGGGCGACGACGTCCTGAGCTTCCTGTAGAGCCGTAGACTCACCCCGGAGGTGCACGCCGTGGAGTTCCTGGACTTCCTGCCACCGCAGATGCGCGAACCCGTATTGTTCGCGATCCCGTTCTTCCTGCTGCTGCTCATCATCGAGTGGACGGCGGCACGCAAGCTCGAGCACGCGGTCACAGAGGAGGGGACCCCCGGCGTCGGCGCGTACCACACCCGCGACTCGTGGGCGAGCCTGTCGATGGGGCTGGTCTCGGTCGCCACCATGAGCGCCTGGAAGTTCCTCGCGCTGTTGGGTTATGCCGCGATCTACGCCTACCTGGCGCCGTGGCATCTGCCCGCGACGCAGTGGTACACGTGGGTGATCGCGATCGTGGGCGTCGATCTGCTGTTCTACTTCTATCACCGCATCGCGCACCGGGTCCGGGTGGTGTGGGCGACGCATCAGGCCCACCACTCCAGCGAGTACTTCAATTTCGCGACCGCACTGCGGCAGAAGTGGAACAACAGCGGCGAGATCCTGATGTGGATCCCGTTGCCGTTGTTGGGCGTTCCGCCGTGGATGGTGTTCGTGGCGTTCTCGTTCAACCTGATCTACCAGTTTTGGATCCACACCGAGCGGATCGGAAAGCTCTGGCGCCCTGTCGAATTCATCTTCAACACCCCGTCTCACCATCGGGTGCACCATGGGATGGACCAGCTGTATCTGGACAAGAACTACGGAGGCATCCTGATCATCTGGGATCGCCTCTTCGGCACCTTCCAGCCCGAGGTGTTCCGGCCTCGCTACGGGCTCACCATACCGGTGGAAACATTCAACATCTGGAAACTCCAGACCCACGAGTACGCGGCGATCGGACGCGACGTGCGTTCGGCACGCGGATGGCGGGCCAAGCTCGGCTACATCTTCGGCCCGCCCGGATGGCAGCCGAACGTGGAGTGCCGAACCGGGACGGAGGCGCATGCCACGCCGTAATGTGCGCGCTGTGCAGACAGTCTTCGACGCCGAGGTGGATCCGGTGCTGGTGGACCGGTCGCTGGCCGGAAGCACCCCGGGTTCGGTGTGGCTTAACATCCCGCGCCCTGAGTTCCCGTCCCCGTCCGGTCCGGTCACCTGCGACCTGGTGGTCATCGGCGGCGGCTACACCGGGCTGTGGAGCGCGCTGCGCGCGGCGCGGCGCCACCCGGACCGCCGAATCGTCCTGGTCGAGGCCGACCGCATCGGCTGGGCCGCATCCGGGCGCAACGGCGGCTTCGTCGACGCCAGCCTGACCCACGGCTACGAGAACGGGAAGTCGCGCTGGCCCAACGAGATCGACACGCTCGAGGAGATGGGGCGGGAGAACCTCGACGGCATGCAGGACGACATCACCCGGCTGGGACTCGATGTCGAGTGGGAGCGCACCGGCATGCTCACGGTGGCGACCGAGCCGCATCAGGTGGAGTGGCTGGCCGACGCGGCCGCCGACGGCCAGGGCCGGTTCCTGGACGCGTCCCAGGTGCGCGCCGAGGTGAACTCACCGACTTATCGGGCCGGGCTGCTCAGTCCGGACAGCTGCGCGATCGTCCACCCGGCGAAGCTGGCCTTGGAACTGGCCCGCGCCTGCCAGGACGCCGGGGTGGAGGTCTTCGAGCACACCGCCGCCACCCGGATCGACTCCGGGGGTGCCGCGCTGCGCATCCACACCGACGGGCCGACGATCACCTGCCGCCAGGCGGTGCTGGCCACCAACGTGTTCCCGAGCCTGCTGCGCCGCAACAAGCACTACACGGTGCCGGTGTACGACTACGTGCTGGCCACCGAACCGCTCACCGACGCGCAACTGGACCGTATCGGCTGGCGCGGACGGCAGGGGATCGGCGACAGCGCCAACCAGTTCCACTACTACCGTCTGACCCGGGACAATCGGATCGTCTGGGGCGGGTACGACGCTGTCTACCACTTCGGCCGGAAAGTGAAGCCGGCCTACGAGGACCGCGGGCAGACCTATCGCAGGTTGGCCGCGCATTTCTTCATCACGTTCCCGCAGCTCGACGACGTCCGGTTCACCCACCGCTGGGCGGGCGCGATCGACACCAACACCAGGTTCTGTGCGCACTGGGGACTGGCCCGCGAGGGTCGCGTCGCCTATGTCAACGGTTTCACCGGGCTGGGCGTCGGCGCCACCCGGTTCGCCGCCGACGTCTGCCTGGACCTGCTGGACGGGACGCCAACCCGTCGCACCGAGCTCGAAATGGTGCGTCGCAAGCCGCTGCCGTTCCCGCCGGAGCCGTTGGCCAGCGTGGGCATTCAGGCCACCCGCTGGTCGCTGGACCGGGCCGATCACACCGGCGGCCGGCGCAACCTGCTGCTGCGCGCACTCGACGCCGCCGGCCTGGGATTCGACTCCTGAACCGTTTGTAACGGACCTTTATCTGACCGCGATGAGGTGGTTACATCACATCACGGGTAGGGCGGAGGGGCTGTGTCTGTTCGGTCGTCATCTCGAGTGCTGCAGTTGCTGTTCGCGGTCTTCGCACCCGCCATCGCGTTGGCGTTGCAGGCGGCGCCCGCCCACGCCCAACCGCCCGTGGTGGTGTTTCCGGGAATGGAGATCCATCAGGACACCGTGCTGTGCACGCTCGGCTACGTCGACCCGCAGACCCGAATCGGCTACACCGCGGGCCACTGCCGCGCCTCCGGCACCGTCTCCGACAAGTTCGGCACCATGATCGGCACCCAGGGCACCTTCCGCGACAACACTCCCAACGGCATGACAGTCGACACCAACCATCAGATCACCGACTGGGAGGTCATCCACCTGGCCCCGCACGTCGCGGTCAACAACGTGCTCCCCGGCGGCAAGGTGCTGGTGACCGATCCCGCGGTGCTGCCCGTGCGTGGCATGCCGGTGTGCCACTTCGGCGTCGTCACCGGCGAGAGCTGCGGCACCATCGAGTCGGTGAACAACGGCTGGTTCACCATGACCAACGGCGTGGTGAGCCGCAAGGGCGACTCCGGCGGGCCGGTGTACACGCCGACCCCGGATGGGCGCACCGTCCTGATCGGCCTGTTCAACAGCACCTGGGGAACGCTGCCCGCGGCGGTGTCGTGGCAGGTCGCCCGCCAGCAGGCCGACAGCGACACCATCTCTGCAGCGTCGGCCGTCGTCGCGCCGCAGCCCTGACGGTTCCGGCCTGCGCGCCGCAGTGCCGAAATTAGAACATGTTCTAGCCTGTGGGGCGCGGCTGGCGATATCCTCTCAAGCGATGCTCGACCAGACACCTGTCCAGATCGCCTGGGTGACCGACGACCTCGCCGCCACCGAGACGGCGCTGACCTCGTTGTTGGGCGCGCGCAGGTGGGTACGCATGCCGGGCGTGCACTTCGGCCCGCACACCTGCACCTACCGCGGACAACCGGCCGATCACGTCGCCGACATCTCGCTCAGCTACGCCGGTGACACCCAGCTCGAGGTGATCGCCCCGGTGCGCGGACCGAGCATCTACCGGGACTTTCTGGACCGGTGCGGACCCGGACTGCACCACGTGTGCCGGGCGTTCGATTCGGCGGGGTTCGACGCCGCGACCGCGCAGGCAGACATCGTCATGGCCGGCACGATGGCCGGCGGCATGCGGTTCGCGTACGCCAGTGCCGCGGACGCCGGTGTGCCGTTCATCGAATTCGCCGACATACCAGCAGAAATCCGCGCGTTCTTCGAGTACGTGAAACAGGAGCAGAAGTGAGCATCCAGAACATCCCGGACACGGTCCACGCCGGCGACGTCACGCCCTGGTCCGACGAGGCCGACGTAGTCGTGCTCGGCTTCGGCATCGCCGGCGGGTGTGCGGCCGTCAGCGCCGCAGCGGCCGGGGCGCGGGTTCTGGTTCTGGAGAAGGCGGCCGCCGCCGGCGGGACCACGTCGATGGCCGGCGGCCACTTCTACCTGGGCGGTGGCACCGCCGTGCAGCAGGCCACCGGCCACGAGGATTCGGCCGAGGAGATGTACAAGTATCTGGTGTCGCAGTCGCGCGACCCGGAACACGACAAGATCCGCGCATACTGCGAGGGCAGCGTGGAGCACTTCGCCTGGCTTGAGGCGCTTGGCTTTCAGTTCGAGCGCAGCTATTACCCCGGCAAGGTGGTGGTGCCGCCGGGCACCGAGGGGCTGTCCTACACCGGCAACGAGAAGGTGTGGCCGTTCTGCGAGCAGGCCAAGCCTGCACCGCGTGGGCATTCGGTGCCGGTGCCGGGGGAGTTGGGCGGTGCGGCCATGGTGATCGACCTGCTGCTCAAGCGCGCCGCCGAACTGGGCGTGCAGATCCGCTACGAAACCGGCGCGACGGCGCTCATCACCGACGACACCGGCGCGGTCGTGGGTGTGCGGTGGAAGCACTTCTCCGAATCCGGTGAGGTGAAGGCGAAATCGGTGGTCATCGCCGCCGGCGGTTTCGCGATGAACGCCGAGATGGTGGCCGAGTACACGCCGGCGTTGGGCCAGGAACGCAAGACCAAGCACCACGGCACGGTGGCGCCGTACATCCTGGGCAACCCCAACGACGACGGCCTCGGGATCAAACTCGGGCTCTCGGCCGGCGGGGTGGCCGCCAATCTCGATCAGCTGTTCATCACCGCGGCGGCCTACCCGCCGGAGATCCTGCTGACCGGCGTCATCGTGAACAAGGACGGCAAGCGCTTCGTGGCCGAGGACTCCTACCATTCGCGCACTTCGGCTTTCGTGCTCGAGCAACCGGAGCAGACCGCGTATCTGGTGGTCGACGAGGACCATATGCAGATGCCGGAGATGCCGCTGATCAAGTTCATCGACGGCTACGAGACGATCGCCGAGATCGAGTCCGCGCTGGGCATTCCGGAGGGCAATCTGGCGGCGACGCTGGAGCGCTACAACGCCAACGCCGCCGAGGGGGTCGACCCGGACTTTCACAAGCAGCCCGAATACGTGGCCCCGCAGGACCACGGGCCGTGGGCGGTGTTCGATCTGTCCCTGGGCCGGGCGATGTACTCCGGGTTCACGATGGGCGGGCTGAAGGTGTCGGTCGACGGTGAGGTGCTGCGCGAGGACGGCAGCGCGGTCGCCGGCCTGTACGCCGCGGGGGCGTGCGCGTGCAACATCGCCCAGGACGGCAAAGGATATGCGAGCGGAACGCAGCTGGGCGAGGGGTCGTTCTTCGGGCGGCGGGCGGGAGAACACGCGGCGCGGCGGGCGGGAGAACACGCGGCGAGGCGGGCGGGAGAACACGCAGCGCGGCGTTAACCCGGGGTCGGCTCCAGTTCGCTGAGTTCCCACCGACCGTCGCCGACGAGCTTGAGCTCCCTGGTGTGGTGCTGTTCGACCGTGCTGCGGTGGCTGACGCTGACGAGGATGGTGTCCGGCAGCCGGTCCCGCACCAGCTGGTAGAGCATCAACTCCAGACCCTCGTCCAGCGCTGAGGTCGACTCGTCCAGGAACACCGCCTCGGGCCGGGTCAGCAGGATGCGCGCGAACGCCACACGCTGCTGCTCGCCGGGAGAGAGCACCTTCGCCCAGTCCTGCACCTCGTCCAGCCGATCGACCAGATGCGGCAGCGCGACGGTGGTCAGCGCGTCACGCAGCTGCGCGTCGGTGATGTCGTCGGTGCTGTTCGGATAGGCGACGACGGTGCGGAGATCACCGAGCGGCACGTAGGGCAGCTGCGAGAGGAACATCGTGGCGCCCTCGCCGCCGGGTCGCCGCAGCGTCCCAGAGCAGAACGGCCAGAGCTGGGCCAGGCTGCGCAGCAGCGTGGTCTTGCCGCTGCCCGACGGTCCGGTGACCACCAGGCTGTCGCCCGGGTGCAGGGTGACGTCGAGCGGTTCGACCAGCTCCCGCCCGTCCGGTGTGCGCACCGAGACGCCCTTCATCTCGACGCGGCCGCCGTCGCAGTCCTCGCAACCCAGCGTCGGCAGTTCACGGCCCTCCTCGTTGGCGACGACGAGGCCGTGCAGGCGGATGATGGCCGCGCGGTAGCCGGCGAAGTTGTCGTAGGCGTTGCGGAAGAACGACAGCCCGGACAGGATCTCCCGGAACGCGCTCGCGGTCTGCGACAGCTGCCCCAAGGTGATCTCTCCGCTGTAGAAGCGGGGGAACTGCACGATGTAGGGGATGAGTTCCTGGGCCTGGGTGATGCCGAGGTTCCAGCCGAGGAACTTGGCCATCCGGTTGACGTAGCGCTTGTAGTTGTCGACGATCGGCGCGAAGCGGCGGCGCAGCCCGGTGCGTTCGGCGAGCTCGCCACGGTAGAAAGCCACCGCCTCGGCGGCGTCCCGCAGCCGCACCAAGGCATACCGGAACGCGGCGTTGAACTTCTCGTTGAGGAACGCCAGCGTGATGATCGGCCGGCCGATCCAGAACGCCACCACGGTGGCGAACAAGATATAGACGATGCCGATCACAAACATCGCACGCGGCAACTCGACGCCGACCAGCGGCAAGGTCACCGGACCCGAGAGGTTCCACAGGATCGTGGTGAACGAGATCATCGCCGCGATCGAGGCGACCGCACCGAACAACAGCGTGGACTGGGAGGTGTTGTTTGGGGTGTTGGGCAGCGATCCGACGCCGGTGGTGAAGATGTCGATGTCCATCTGGATGCGCTGATCCGGGTTGTCGATGGTGTCGTCGATGAACCGTGCGCGGTAGTAGGCCTTGCCGTCGAGCCAGTCGCCGGTCAGCTGGTCGGTCAACCAGGTCCGCCACCGCAGCATGAACCGCTGGGTGGCGATCAGGTCCAGCATGATGAGGGCGACGTTGAGCACGGCGAGCACGGCGAACACCGTCATCGAGAGCCAGAATCCGTCGGCGCCGGATTCCCTGACCGCCTCGTTGTCGGAGCCCAGGCCGGCGGCGATGACCTGGAAGCTGGTCATCATGTCGTTGCCCTGGAAGCTGAACAGGACCGAGAGCCGCACACTGAGGATCACCAGCAGCAGGATCCCGGCCAGCCACAGCCAGACGACGACACTCTCGGGTCCGGTGAAGTAGCCGCGGGTGACACGCCAGAACTGGCTGCCCCACGTGGTGAACCGCACGATCAGGAACAGGACGACCATTGTGGCCACCGCCGCGTACGCCCAGCCCTGGGCGATCCACCACAGCGATGTCCACAGCTCATTGCCCCAATCCAAGGTCGGGGTGAACGTTTCCATGCGGGCAAGGTACCGCGCCGACCCCGAGGGGGCGTATCGGCGTGGCTATGCCGGATCTGTGAGTCGCTCGAGCCGCCACTGGCCGTCGCCGACCAGCGCCAACCGCCTGTGATGAAACGGCGCCACCGAGTCGCGGTGGCTCACGCTGACCACGATCGTGTCGGGCAACTGGGTGCGCAGCACCCGGTAGAGCGTCTGCTCCAGACCCTCGTCCATCGCCGAGGTGGACTCGTCGAGGAACACCGTCCTCGGTTTCGCGACCAGGATGCGGGCGAACGCGATGCGTTGCTGCTCGCCGACCGACAGCACCTTGGCCCAGTCCTGCTCGTCGTTGAGCCGGATGACCAGGTTGGGCAGCGCGACATCGAGCAGGGCCTGCTGGATCACCGTGTCGTCGAATGTGCCCGACGGCTGTGGGTAGGACACCACCGTGCGCAGGTCGCCCACCGGGAAGTACGGCAGCTGCGGGACGAACATCGCCTCGTCGCGGCCGTCGGGCAACAGCACCCGGCCCGACGCGTACGGCCACATTCCGGCCAGGCTCTGCACGAGGACCGACTTGCCGATCCCGGACGGCCCGGTGATCACCAGCGCCTCACCGGTCCGCACCTGCAGGTCGAGGGTGCGTACCAGCGGGGTGCCGTCCGGTTTGCGCACCTCGACGCCTTTCACCGCCAGCGCGCCGTCGTCGGAGTGCGCCGTGCTGACCGCCGTGAACGTGCCGGCCCTGGTGTTCTGGTCGACCAGTCCGTCGAGCCGGATGATCGCCGCCCGATAGCTCGCGAACTGGTCGTAGGCGTTCCGGAAGAACGACAGGGAATCGTGGATGGCGCCGAACGCGTTCGATGACTGCCACACGTCGCCGAACGTGATGCGGCCTGCGAACAGGCCCTGCGCCTGCACGAGCCACGGCAGCGGGTTGATGGTCTGGCTCACCGACACGTTCCAGCCGAAGTAGAGCATCATGCGGTTCAGCCAGCGACGGTAGTTGGCCATCACCGCGTCCAGCCGACCCTTGAGCACCGACTGTTCGGCCGGCTCGCCGCGGTACAGACCGATCGCGGCGCCGGCGTCACGCACCCGCACCAGCGCGTAGCGGAAGCCCGCGTTGCGCAGTTCGTTGACGTAGCTGAGCCGGATCAGCGGGCGTCCGATGGCGAACGCGATGATCGTGGCCACCAGCACGTAGATGACGACGATCCAGAACAGCGCGCGCGGCAGCGTCAGCCCGCCGAGCGTGACCGGTTCGGACAGTCGCCACAGGATCGGGCCGAACGACAGCACCGACAGCACGGCCTCCACGGCGCCGAACAGCAGGGTGTTGCCGGAGTTGTAGATCGGATTGTTCGGCGTGCCCCCGACGCCGGTGGTGAACACGTCGATGTCCTGCTGGATCCGCTGGTCCGGGTTGTCGATGGGCCGGCCGGCGAACTGTGCGCGGTAGTAGGCGAGGTCGCCGAGCCAGTCGTCGATGAAGCGCCGGCTCAGCCAGATCCGCCACCGCATCATGAACCGCTGGGTGAGGTACATGTCGGCCAGCAGCCGGACCACGAAGCACACCGCCAGCACGGCAAATACCCGCATCGATGCCCAGAAGCCGGCGACACCGCTGTTCATGCCGCCCTGGAACGCCACCTGCAGCGAGGTGAACAGGTCGTTGACGTAGTAGGTCAGCAGCACGTTCAACCGGACCGACACGACGACCGACAGCAGCAGCAGCGCGAACATCAGCCAGACCACCGCGCTGCGCCGTCCGGTGAAGTAGCCGCCCGTGACGCGCCAGAACTGACGCCCCCACTGGGTGAAATGGGCCAGCAGGGCCAGGATCACCAGCAGCGACACCGCGGTCAGCGCAAACGTGGTGCCGATCCACGACAGCGAATGCAAGAACTCGCGGCCCCAGTCGAGGGTCGGGCGGAACGTCTGGGTGTCAACGGTGTCCACCGCCCGGCGACCCCCCTCCGCATGCGATCCGGCTTGCGGCGAAGTTACCGCAGGTGCTCGCGCCCAGGGGAGACCCGCCGGGCAGGCTGGCGGAGGTCACGGCGGAATCATGCGCGCGAGGCCAAGTACCGTGATCCTGTGGCACGCACCTCCTCCAAGAAGGACTCCCCGAAGACCGGTCGGCTGTCGGGCCGTTTCTGGAAGCTGCTCGGCGCCAGCACCGACAAGGACCAGTCCCGGTCGATGGCTCAGGTGCACAAGGCGACCGAGTTCGACGCCAAGGCCGCCGACCTCGACGACGACCAACTGCGCAAGGCCGCCAGACTGCTCGAGTTGGACGACCTCGCCGACTCCGCGGACATCCCGCAGTTCCTGGCGATCGCCCGCGAGGCGTCCGAACGCACCACCGGGCTGCGTCCCTTCGACGTGCAGTTGCTCGGGGCCCTGCGGATGCTGGCCGGCGACGTCGTCGAGATGGCCACCGGCGAGGGCAAGACGCTGTCCGGCGCGATCGCCGCGGCCGGCTACGCGCTGGCCGGGCGCAGCGTGCACGTGATCACGATCAACGACTACCTGGCTCGCCGCGACGCCGAATGGATGGGTCCCCTGATCGAGGCGATGGGCCTGAGCATCGGCTGGATCACCGCCGAATCCACCGCCGCCGAGCGCCGGGCCGCCTATCGGTGTGACATCACCTACGCGTCGGTCAACGAGGTCGGGTTCGACGTGCTGCGCGATCAGCTCGTCACCGATGTCGAGGACCTCGTCTCCCCGAACCCCGACGTGGCGCTGATCGACGAAGCCGACTCGGTGCTCGTCGACGAGGCGCTGGTACCGCTGGTGCTGGCGGGCACCAGCCATCGCGAGACCCCGCGGGTGGAACTGATCCGCCTGGTCGGTGAGCTGGACGAGAACACCGACTACGCCACCGACAACGACAGCCGCAACGTGCATCTGACCGAGGCCGGCGCACGGAAGATCGAGGCGGCCCTCGGCGGCATCGATCTGTACTCCGAGGAGCACGTCGCCACCACGCTGACCGAGGTGAATGTCGCGCTGCACGCCCACGTGCTGCTGCAGCGCGACGTGCACTACATCGTCCGCGACGACGCGGTGCACCTGATCAACTCGTCCCGCGGCCGCATCGCGACCCTGCAGCGCTGGCCCGACGGGTTGCAGGCCGCGGTCGAGGCCAAGGAGGGCATCGAGACCACCGAGACCGGCGAGGTGCTCGACACCATCACGGTGCAGGCGCTGATCAACCGGTATCCGCGGGTCTGCGGGATGACCGGCACCGCGCTGGCCGCCGGTGAGCAGCTGCGCCAGTTCTACAAGCTGGGCGTCTCACCGATCCCGCCCAACAAACCCAACATCCGCGAGGACGAGACCGACCGGGTGTACGTCACGATCGCGGCGAAGAACGACGCCGTCGTCGAGCACATCGCCGAGATCCACCAGACCGGGCAGCCGGTGCTGGTCGGCACCCGCGACGTCGCCGAGTCCGAGGACCTGCACGAGCGTCTGGTCAAGGCCGGGGTTCCTGCGGTGGTGCTGAACGCCAAGAACGACGCCGAGGAGGCGGCCGTGATCGCCGAGGCCGGCAAGCTCGGCGCGGTGACGGTGTCCACGCAGATGGCCGGGCGCGGAACCGACATCCGGCTCGGCGGTTCCGGCGAGGAGGACCACGATCGGGTCGCCGAGCTGGGCGGCCTGCATGTGATCGGCACCGGCCGGCACCACACCGAGCGGCTGGACAACCAGCTGCGCGGGCGGGCGGGCCGGCAGGGCGATCCCGGCACCTCGGTGTTCTTCTCCAGCTGGGAGGACGACCTGGTGGTGTCGCATCTCGACGACAACAAGCTGCCGCTGGAGTGCGACGAGAACGGCCGCGTCCTGAGCCCGAAGGCGGCGACGCTGCTCGAGCACGCCCAGCGGGTCGCCGAGGGCCGGCTGCTCGACGTGCACGCCAACACGTGGCGCTACAACCAGCTCATCGCCCAGCAGCGGGCCATCCTGGTCGAGCGCCGAGACAACCTGCTGCGCACCACAACCGCGCGCGACGAGATCGCCGAGCTGTCCCCGCAGCGCTACCAGGAGATCAAGACCAGGCTGGGCGAGGATGCCGACGCGCAGCTGGAGAAGAGCTGCCGGCTGATCATGCTCTACCACCTCGACCGAGCCTGGGCCGACCACCTGGCGTTTCTTGCTGACATCCGGGAGAGCATCCACCTGCGCGCGCTGGGCCGGCAGAACCCGCTCGACGAGTTCCACCGGATGGCAGTCGACGCGTTCGCGTCGCTGGCCGCCGACGCGATCGAGGCCGCGCAGCAGACCTTCGAGACCGCGCCGTCGATCGAGGACGAGCCCGGAGTCGACCTGTCCAAGCTGGCCCGGCCGACGTCGACGTGGACCTACATGGTTCACGACAATCCGCTGGCCGACGACACCCTGTCGGCCCTGAGCCTGCCCGGGGTGTTCCGCTAGGTTTACCTGCATGGACCACGCTCCCGTGCGTGACCGGGTGTTGACGGTGCCCAACGCTTTGTCGGTGATCCGGCTGGTGCTGGTCCCGGTGTTCCTGTGGCTGCTGATGGTCGAGGCGACCGGGTGGGCGGTCGCGGTGCTGATGTTCAGCGGAGTGTCCGACTGGGCCGACGGCAAGATCGCCAGGCTCTTCGACAACCAGTCGTCCCGGCTCGGCGAGCTGCTGGATCCGCTGGTCGACCGGATCTACATGATCGTCGTTCCGGTCGCCATGGCGTTGGCCGGAGTCATCCCGTGGTGGGTGGTGGCGCTGCTGCTCGGGAGAGATCTGGTGCTGGCCGGCACGCTGCCGGTGCTGCGCAGCCGCGGATTGTCAGCGCTGCCGGTCACCTACATCGGCAAGGCCGCCACGTTCGCGCTGATGTCCGGGCTGCCGCTGGTGCTGCTCGGCCAGTTCGACGCCCAGTGGAGCAGGGTGGTTCTCGCGATCGGGTGGGGGTTCCTGATCTGGGGTCTGGCGATGTACCTGTGGTCGGGGGTGCTGTACCTGATTCAGGTCGGGATGGTCCTGAAGGTGATGCCACGGCCATGAGCACGCTGGGGGGATTCGACTCGTCCGGACGGAACACGCACGAAGCGGGCGGGCCGACGCGCATTCCGGTGCCGTCGCTGCTGCGCTCGCTGCTCACCGAGCACCTCGACCCCGGCTACGCCGCGGCCGCGCAGTCCGGCGCGCCGCGCCGGCGGTCTTCCGACGCGCTGTGGCAGGTGCTCGCCGCCGTGCTGGTCGCCGCGGTGTTCGCGCTGGCCTGGGCGCAGGCCAGGGACACCGCACCCGGCGTGCGCGAGACCCAGCAGGTACTGGCGGGCAGCGTGCGCTCCGCGGAGGCCGCCACCGACGCGGTCGCGGCGCAGCGCGACGAGCTGACCCGCCAGGTGAACGCCGAACGGCGCAGCCGGCTGGAGGGGGACGCCACCGGACGCCGGCTGCTCGGTGAACTCGACGAGGCCAATGTCGCAGCCGCGGCCGTACCGGTAATCGGGCCGGGATTGACCCTCACGGTGACCGACCCGGGTATGTCGCCCAACCTCACCGATGTCTCCAAACAGCGCGTGGCGGGCAGCAGGCAGGTGATCCTGGACCGGGACCTGCAGCTGGTCGTGAACTCGCTGTGGGTCAGCGGGGCCGAAGCCATCTCGGTCGGCGGCGTGCGTATCGGGCCAAATGTGACGGTCCGCCAGGCCGGGGGCGGGATCCTCGTCGACAATCAGCCGGTCTCGAGTCCGTATGAGATCCTCGCGGTGGGGCCACCGAACGCCATGGCGGACAGCTTCGACCGCAGCGCGGGCCTGCAGCGGCTACGGCTGCTGGAGACGTCCTACGGGGTGGTGGTCAACGTCTCCCAGGGCGACGGTCTGGTGCTGCCGGCCGGCTCGGTCCGCGACATCAACTTCGCTGAACAGATGGGGTCCTAGTTGATCGGAATCGTCGCTCTGGTCGTCGGAATCGTGCTCGGTGTGGTGTTCCATCCCGACGTCCCCGAGTTCGTCCAGCCGTACCTGCCGATCGCGGTGGTCGCCGCGCTCGACGCGGTGTTCGGCGGGCTGCGGGCCTACCTGGAGGGCATCTTCGATTCGAAGGTGTTCGTGGTGTCCTTCGTGTTCAACGTGCTCGTGGCCGCTCTGATCGTCTACGTCGGTGACCAGCTCGGCGTCGGCACCCAGCTCACGACCGCGATCATCGTCGTCCTCGGGATCCGGATCTTCGGCAATGCCGCGGCACTGCGGCGCAGGTTGTTCGGTGCCTGACGATGACTGAGCACGGCCGCCACGAATTCCCGCCCGGTGCCGAGCCGCGGTCGGGCAGGAGCGGACGCCCGCAGCGCGTCTTCGGGGTCCTGGCCGTCCTGTTGTGCCTGCTGCTCGGCGTCGGGATCGCCACTCAGGTGCAGCAGACCGATTCCGGCGACTCGCTGGAGACCGCCCGACCGGCCGACCTGGTGGTGCTGCTGGACTCGCTGCAGCAGCGAGAAGCCGCGCTGAACACCGAGGTCGGCGATCTACAGCAGACGCTGAACGAACTGCAGACCTCCGGCAGTGACGACCAGGCCGCGATCGAGAACGCCCGGTCCCGGCTGGCGGCGCTGTCGATCCTGATCGGCACCGTCGCCGCGACCGGTCCGGGTGTGACGTTGACCATCACCGACCCCGCGCGCGGCGTGGCCGCCGAGACGATGCTCGACGTGATCAACGAATTGCGCGCGGCCGGCGCGGAGGCGATGGAGATCCGCGGCGAACACAACGGCCAGCAAGTCACGGTCCGGGTCGGGGTCGGCACCTGGGTGGTCGGCAGTGCTGGGTCGCTGATCGTCGACTCCACCACGATGGGCCCCGTGTACTCGGTGATCGCGATCGGGGATCCGCCCACCCTGGCCGCTGCGATGAACATCCCGGGCGGCGCGATGGACAGCGTCGAACGCGTCGGAGGCACGATGGTGGTACAACAGTCCGGCCGGGTGGACGTGACCGCCTTGCGGCAACCGAAACCGCGCCAATACGCTCAGCCCGTCAAATGACCTTCCCGACCAAGGAGCCCCGTGAGCGAGATCCCCGCCGACCTGTCCTACACCGCTGAACACGAGTGGGTGCAGCAGACCGGCGACGACACGGTGCGTGTCGGCATCACCGACTACGCACAGTCCGCCCTGGGCGATGTGGTGTTCGTGCAGCTGCCCGACGTGGGCACAGAGGTGACGGCCGGCGAGTCGTTCGGTGAGGTGGAGTCGACGAAATCGGTGTCGGATCTCTACGCCCCGATCACCGCGAAAGTCGTTGCGGTCAACGGTGATCTGGAGAGCAACCCGCAGCTGGTCAACTCGGATCCGTACGGCGGGGGCTGGCTGGTCGAACTGCAGGCCGAGGCCGGCACCCTGCAGGGTGACCTGGCAGGTCTGCTCGACGCGGAGGGCTACCGCGCCCACGCGACGGACTGAGGTCTTGTTAGGGTCGTTCAGACAGGCTGGGACGCGACGTGCGGATCCAGCAGTGGTGGACACAATGCGGTCGTATGCGCGGTACGGTCGACACCAGCGGCGCATCGGCCGGGGGTCTGGCCGGATACCGCCACGGCAGCCAGTGAGGAGCAGCGGGTGACGGACAAGGACTTCAATACCGGGGCCGATTCTGACGAAGTCACCGTGGAGACCACATCGGTGTTCCGCGCCGACTTCCTCAACGAGCTCGACGCCCCGCCCGCGGCGGGCGGGGAGAGTGCGGTCTCGGGAGTAGAAGGCCTGCCGGTCGGTTCGGCGCTGCTGGTCGTCAAGCGCGGCCCGAACGCCGGGTCGCGGTTCCTGCTCGACCAGCCCACCACGTCGGCGGGCCGCCATCCCGACAGCGACATCTTCCTCGACGACGTCACCGTCAGCCGCCGGCACGCGGAGTTCCGGCTGGAGGGTGGCGAGTTCCAGGTCGTCGACGTCGGCAGCCTCAACGGCACCTACGTCAACCGGGAGCCGGTCGACTCGGCCGTGCTGGTCAACGGTGACGAGGTGCAGATCGGTAAGTTCCGTCTGGTGTTCCTGACCGGACCGAAGGGCGCCGACGGCGGCGCATCCGAATGAGTGACTGCGCCCGGTAAGCACCGATGACGCAACCCGACACACCGGCACTGCGCGGGATGTCGATCGGCGTTGTGCTGGATCTGCTCCGCGACGAGTTTCCCGATGTCACGATTTCCAAGATCCGTTTCCTGGAGTCCGAGGGTCTTGTCACGCCAGAGCGGACCGCGTCCGGGTACCGGCGCTTCACCGCCTACGACTGCGCGCGGCTGCGCTTCATCCTGACCGCGCAGCGGGACCAGTACCTGCCGCTGAAGGTCATCAAGGCCCAGCTCGACGCGCAACCCGACGGGGAACTGCCCCGGCCCGGATCCGCATATGCGACACCGCGTCTGGTGCCGGTGGGTCAGGAGACGACGGAGACCGCCGTGGCAGCCGGCCCCGCCCTGGTGCGCCTGAGCCGCGAGGATCTGCTGGAGCGCTCCGGCGTGGGCGAGGAACTGCTGGGCGCACTGCTCAAGGCCGGCATCATCACCCCGATCTTCAAGGGTGGCGGCACCTCGTTCTTCGACGAGCACTCCGTGGTGATCGCCCAGTGCGCGCGCGCCCTGGCCGATTACGGTGTCGAGCCGCGTCATCTGCGCGCGTTTCGGTCCGCCGCCGACCGGCAGTCGGACCTCATCGCTCAGATCGCCGGCCCGGTGGGCAAGGGCGGCAAGGCCGGAGCCCGGGACCGCGCCGACGACCTGGCCCGCGAGGTGGCTGCCCTGGCGATCACGTTGCACACGTCACTGATCAAGTCGGCGGTACGCGACGTTCTGGATCGCTGAGGACTAGACTCGAGCCACGAGTTCGTCGGCGTGCGGAGGGTAGGCACACATGGGTGAGGTTCGTGTGATCGGCATTCGCGTTGAGCCGCCTCAGAACCAACCTGTCCTGCTGTTGCGGGAGTCCAACGGTGACCGGTATCTGCCGATCTGGATCGGGCAGTCCGAGGCGGCTGCGATCGCCCTCGAACAGCAGGGCGTCGAGCCGCTGCGGCCGATGACGCATGACTTGTTCCGCGATGTGATTGCCGCGCTTGGGCATTCGCTCAAAGAGGTGCGCATCGTGGATCTGCAGGAAGGCACCTTCTACGCGGACCTGATCTTCGACCGTGACATCAAGGTCTCAGCGCGCCCCTCTGATTCGGTGGCGATCGCGCTGCGCGTCGGCGTGCCGATCTATGTCGAGGAGGCCGTGCTGGCCGAGGCGGGGCTGTTGATTCCCGACGAGACCGACGAGGAGTCCGGCGGCGGGGTGCGCGAGGACGAGGTCGAGAAGTTCAAGGAATTCCTCGACAGCGTGTCACCCGACGATTTCAAGGCGACCTGACCGCAGCGCTGATCTTGGTCACGGATGCGTCTCGTCGCGTTCGACACGCGGGCTGGGTTTTCTGAAACGCCGAAACAGGACGCCATACTTGGTCCCGACGGGCAGTCATGCAACGCCGTCAAGCGTATGCTCGAACGAGGTTCGGGCAGGGTGTAAGCAGGGGTTGAGTGCGCCCACGCAGGTCAGAGTTCGATCGGCGAGAGGATTCGCAAGTGGGAGACACGCCACGCCAGGAGCAACTGGACCTGACCACCGGCTCTGTGCAGGCGGACGATCTTCCCCGCGTCACCGGCGAGCCGGTCCAGGCCGGTCTGTTTCCTGACGACTCCGTGCCCGACGAGCTCGTCGGCTACCGCGGGCCCAGCGCCTGCCAGATCGCCGGCATCACCTATCGTCAGCTCGACTACTGGGCCCGCACCTCGCTGGTGGTGCCCTCGATCCGCGGCGCCGCCGGGTCGGGCAGCCAGCGGCTGTACTCCTTCAAGGACATCCTGGTCCTCAAGATCGTCAAGCGGCTGCTCGACACCGGTATCTCGTTGCACAACATCCGCGTCGCGGTCGATCATCTGCGTCAGCGCGGTGTCCAGGATCTGGCAAACATCACACTGTTCTCCGACGGCACCACGGTGTACGAGTGCACATCGGCAGAAGAAGTGGTCGACCTGCTTCAGGGCGGCCAGGGCGTGTTCGGCATCGCGGTGTCCGGCGCGATGCGTGAGCTGACCGGCGCCATCGCCGACTTCCCCGGCGAGCGCGCCGACGGCGGCGAGTCGATCTCGGCGCCGGAGGACGAGTTGGCGTCCAGGCGTAAGCACCGGGATCGGAAAATAGGCTGAGCGGGTAGACTCGCTCGCGCATCGCCGTCGCGCGGGAGAGTCCCGTGGCCGCCAGCCACGGGCGCCGAAGGAGCAACACCTCTCCGTCAACCTCTCAGGCACCCTGGACCGCGTGAAGCCCCGATGCCTCTGGAAAGCGGTTCGCCGTCCACGCCGGCCGGTGCACCCGCCCATGGGGAAAGGCCGAGCGGCCGAATCTCTCAGGCAGCCCGGTCCGGGTCGACGACAGAGGGGGAGGAGCCGCCGTCGTTCGCGCCCCCGGGAGAACTGCACACGTGTCTGACCAGCCCCGCACCCTTTCGTTCGTCGACCGCCACATCGGGCCCGACGCCCCCGCCCTCGACACGCTGCTGAACACCATCGGGGTCAGCTCCCTGGACGAACTCGCGGCCAAGGCGCTGCCAGCCGGGATCCTGGACTCTCTGACGGCGGCCGGTATCGCACCCGGGCTGGAGCATCTACCGCCCGCGGCCAGCGAGGCCGAGGCGCTGGCCGAGCTGCGCGCGATGGCCGACTCGAACACCGTCGCGGTGTCGATGATCGGGCAGGGCTACTACGACACGCTGACCCCGCCGGTGCTGCTGCGCAACATCATGGAGAACCCGGCCTGGTACACCGCGTACACGCCGTACCAGCCCGAGGTCAGCCAGGGCCGGCTGGAGGCGCTGCTGAACTTCCAGACGATGGTCACCGACCTGACCGGGCTCGAAGTCGCCAACGCATCGATGCTCGACGAGGCGACCGCCGCCGCGGAGGCGATGACGCTGATGCACCGCGCGGTGCGCGGCCCGGCCCAACGCCTGGCCGTCGATGTCGACATCTATCCGCAGACCGCGGCGGTGCTGGCGACCCGCGCCCAACCGCTGGGCATCGAGATCGTCACGGCCGACCTGCGTCAGGGCCTGCCCGAGGGAGATTTCTTCGGCGTGATCACCCAGCTGCCGGGCGCCGGCGGTGCCGTCAACGACTGGTCCACGCTGGTCGAGCAGGCCCACGAGCGCGGCGCGCTGGTGGCCATCGGGGCGGACCTGCTGGCACTGACCCTGATCGCCCCGCCCGGTGAGATCGGCGCGGATGTCGCGTTCGGCACCACCCAGCGCTTCGGCGTGCCGATGGGCTTCGGCGGCCCGCATGCCGGATACCTGGCGGTGCATTCCAAGCAAGCCCGCCAGCTGCCCGGCCGGCTGGTCGGGGTGTCGGTCGACGCCGACGGTTCACCGGCCTACCGGCTCGCGTTGCAGACCCGCGAACAGCACATCCGCCGCGACAAGGCCACCAGCAACATCTGTACCGCGCAGGTGCTGCTGGCCGTCATGGCGGCGATGTACGCGAGCTATCACGGCGCGGACGGGCTGCGCGCGATCGCGCAGCGCGTGCACGACAAGGCAAGGACGCTGGCGGCGGGCCTGACCGCCGCGGGCGTCGAGGTGGTGCACGGGTCGTTTTTCGACACCGTGCTGGCCCGCGTGCCGGGACGCGCGGGCGCGGTCCGCTCCGCCGCCAAGGAGCGCGGCATCAACGTCTGGCTCGTCGACGACGACCACATCTCGGTGGCCTGTGACGAGGCGACCACCGACGGCCACATCGCCGCTGTGCTCGGCGCGTTCTCGGCCGAGGCGACCGCGGGGGAGTACGCCGGACCATCGATCACGACGCGGACCTCGGAGTTCCTGACCCATCCGGCGTTCACCCGGTATCGCACCGAGACCGAGATGATGCGGTATCTGCGGTCTTTGGCCGACAAGGACATCGCGCTGGACCGCAGCATGATCCCGCTCGGCTCCTGCACCATGAAGCTCAATGCGGCCGCCGAGATGGAGTCGATCACCTGGCCGGAGTTCGGCCGCCAACACCCGTTCGCCCCCGCCGCCGATACTCCGGGGCTGCGCCGGCTGATCGCGGACCTACAGGCATGGCTGACCGCCATCACCGGGTACGACGAGGTCTCGCTGCAGCCGAACGCCGGATCGCAGGGCGAGTACGCGGGCCTGCTCGCGATCCAGGCCTACCACTGCGCTCGCGGGGACACCGAGCGCACCGTGTGCCTGATCCCGTCCAGCGCGCACGGTACCAACGCGGCGTCCGCGGCGATGGTCGGCATGAAAGTCGTCGTGGTGGCCTGCCGCCCCAACGGCGACGTCGACCTCGACGACCTGCGCGCCAAGGTCGCCGAGCACGCCGACCGACTGTCGGCGCTGATGATCACCTATCCGTCGACCCACGGGGTGTACGAGCACGACATCGCCGAGATCTGCGCCGCGGTGCACGACGCCGGCGGGCAGGTGTATGTCGACGGCGCCAACCTGAATGCGCTGGTAGGACTGGCCCGCCCTGGCCGGTTCGGGGGCGACGTCAGCCACCTGAACCTGCACAAGACCTTCTGCATCCCGCACGGCGGGGGAGGCCCCGGCGTCGGCCCGGTCGCGGTGCGCGCGCATCTGGCGCAGTACCTGCCCGGCCATCCGCTGGCCGAGGAACTGTCCGACGAGCACACCGTGTCGGCGGCGCCGTACGGGTCGGCCTCGATCTTGCCGATCACCTGGGCCTACATCCGGATGATGGGCGCCGAGGGATTGCGGTCGGCGACGCTGGTGGCGATCGCGTCGGCCAACTACATCGCCCGCAGGCTCGACGAGTACTACCCGGTGCTCTACACGGGCGAGAACGGCATGGTCGCCCATGAGTGCATCCTCGATCTGCGCGCGATCACCAAAGCCACCGGAGTCACCGTCGACGACGTCGCGAAGAGGTTGGCCGACTACGGCTTCCACGCCCCCACGATGAGCTTCCCCGTCGCGGGCACCCTGATGGTCGAGCCGACCGAGAGCGAGTCGCTTGCCGAAATCGACGCCTTCTGTGAGGCGATGATCGCGATCCGCGGCGAGATCGACAAGGTCGGGTCCGGAACGTGGTCGGTGGACGACAACCCGTTGCGCGGTGCGCCGCACACCGCGCAGTGTCTGCTCGTCGGCGATTGGAACCACCCGTACAGTCGCGAGCAGGCGGCCTATCCGTTGGGCACGTCGTTCCGGCCGAAGGTGTGGCCACCGGTGCGCCGCATCGACGGCGCCTACGGCGACCGCAACCTGGTGTGCTCCTGCCCGCCGGTGGAGGCGTTCGCCTGACCGGCACCGGCGGGCGATAGGGTGACCGGCATGACGGGAGCCCCTGGGGAGACTGCAGGCCAGCCGAAGTTGTTCATCTTCCCGCACGCCGGCGGTTCGGCGCAGTACTACGTACCGTTCGCCAAGACCTTCACCACCGACATCAAGCGGGTCGCGGTGCAGTATCCCGGCCAGCGTGGCAAGCAGGACTTCGCGTCGTTCACCAGCCTGCCCGCGCTGGCCGACGAGGTGTGCAAGATGGTCTCCCCGGACAAAGAAGGCGGCGTCCACGGACCTCCCATCGCCTTCTTCGGGCACAGCATGGGAGGTTTGCTGGCGTTCGAGGTGGCCCGCCGCTTCGAGGAGGCCGGACGGCCGATTACCGCGCTCTTCGTCTCGGCGGTCGCCGCACCCGGCCGAGTGGGTTACGAGGACATTCCCGACGACGACGAGGGTCTACTGGCCGCGGTCAGCTCGATGACGGGCGCCAACCCGGAGTTCATGAAGAACCCGGAGTTCGCGGCGGCGATCCTGCCGACGCTGCGTGGCCTCAAGGCGATCGCCAACTACACCTGCCCGCCGGAGGTGAGGCTCTCGGCGCCGATCCACGCGTTCTTCGGCGATGACGACGAGATCGCCACGGCGGAGAAGGTGAAGCCGTGGAGTGAGCGGACCACCGCCGAGTTCACCGCGCGGGAACTGCCCGGGCACCACTTTTACCTCAATGATCACCTCGACGACGTGGTGCCCGACATCGAAGCCAAGCTCTGGGCGCAGATATCCCCATAGCGCACACGCTGTGGTTTTCACCACAGGAGTCACACGAATCGCTCGCCCGCAGCCGCGCGACGCACCCCCGTGCGGAGCCCGTCGGCGCACCCGTCTGCCACCGGTACAGGCCCACAACTTACCGGTGAGTCAGATATTTAATTGACGCGAGCGTGCGATCTCGGCAAACGCCTTACGCACGCGTCAAGGCGATCCGAGCACTGTTTTCGTCGACGCCGTCGGCGTAACCGCGTACCCGCACGTCACACCCATGGAGCAACCCAGATACCTGGTGCCAAGTGGGCTGTTTCTACGCCTGGCAAAACTGTGAGCACGCTGTACATCGGGCGGGAAGTGCTTCCCTACGCACAAAACGGGCGAAAAATGCCGGAATCCGCCAACTTCCCTCTGGCAAGCATGTCGTGGTCTAATCCATGGTCGGATTGCTCAACAAAATTGACGGGTCAGTGTTAGCCTTCCGGCGAGCGGGGGAATGTGCGGCCAAGAGCTGCGAAGGGGTCAACCATCCACGGCGATGAAGCCGGGGCGCGGAAGATAGTGAAAGGACGTCGCCATGCCGTTGCTTGAGTCGACCATTCCCGGCCTGCTCGCCGAGCGTGCGCGCCTGCAACCCGATGACGTGGCCTACACGTTCATCGATTATGACGTCGACCCGGCGGGCTTCGCCGAATCGCTGACGTGGTCTGAGGTTCACCACCGGGTTCAGGTGGTCGCCGAGGAGCTGCTCCGCCACGGTTCCAAGGGTGATCGGGCCGCGATCCTCGCGCCCCAGGGCCTGGAGTACATCATCGCCTTCTACGGCGCGATGGCCGCCGGTTTCATCGCCGTGCCGCTGCCGGTGCCGGCCATGGGCCAGCTCGACGAGCGCGTGAACGGCGCGCTGCGGGACTGCCAGCCGGTTGCCGTGCTCACCACCTCGGCCGTCGTCGGCGACATCATGACCTATGTCGGCGGGCTTCCGGGCGGGACGCCCCCGGCCGTGATCGAGGTGGACGCACTCGACTTCGATTCGCCACGCACGGTCGAGGTGAACGTCGGGCCCCTGCCCAAGACCGCCTATCTGCAGTACACCTCGGGCTCGACGCGGTCGCCGGCCGGCGTGATCATGACCCACCGGAACGTGATCGCGAACCTCGAGCAGATCTTCACCGATTACATGTCGCACCGTGGCGGCGTGCCGCCGCAGGACACCACGATGGTGTCGTGGCTGCCCTTCTATCACGACATGGGCCTGATCCAGGGTGTGTTCGCCACGCTGCTGTGCCCGCCGGACGGCCCGGACGGCACCTGGGGCCGGCCCGCGGTGCTGATGAGCCCGGTGGCCTTCCTGCAGAAGCCGGCGCGCTGGATCCAGCAGCTCGCGATCAACCCCCACTCGTGGTCGGCGGCGCCGAACTTCGCCTTCGAGCTGTCGGTGCGACGCACCTCCGACGCCGACATGGAGGGCCTGGACCTGGGCGACGTGCTGGGCATCATCAGCGGCAGCGAGCGCATCCACTCGGCGACCATCCGCCGCTTCAACGAGCGCTTCGCACAGTTCAACATGCCGGACACCACCGTGCGGCCGTCCTACGGGCTGGCCGAGGCCACCCTGTATGTGATCTCGGCGCCGACCGGGCACACCCCGGCGACGGTGCGATTCGACTACGAGAAGCTCTCCGCCGGCCATGCCGAGCGCTGCGGCTCGGAGTCGGGCACCGAATTGGTGAGCTACGGCACGCCGCGCTCGTCCACCGTGCGGATCGTTGATCCCGAGACCCGCACCGAGAATCCGGACGGCAAGATCGGCGAGATCTGGGTGCACGGCGAGCAGGTCGCGTCGGGCTACTGGCGCAACCCGCAGCAGACCGAGCGCACCTTCGGTGGCGAGATCGTCAACCCGTCCGAGGGCACCCCGGTGGGCCCGTGGCTCAAGACCGGCGACCTCGGCGTGATGTCCGAGGGCGAGATGTTCATCATCGGCCGGATCAAGGACCTGCTGATCGTCGACGGGCGCAACCACTATCCGGACGACATCGAGGCCACCATCCAGGAGATCACCGGCGGCCGGGTGGCGGCGATCTCGGTGCTCGACGACACCAGCGAGCAGCTCGTCGCCATCGCCGAGCTGAAGAAGAAGGGCAGTTCCGAAGCCGAGGCCCTGGACAAGCTGCGGGCCGTCAAGCGAGAGGTCGCCTCGGCGATCAAACGCTCACACAGCGTGCGCGTAGCCGACCTGGTGCTGGTGGCACCCGGTTCCATCCCCATCACTACTAGCGGAAAGATTCGGCGCTCGGCCTGTGTCGACAGGTATCGACAGGACGAGTTCAGCCGGTTGGACGTCACTACATGACCTCTGCTTTCGACGAGGACGCAATCCGGCACTGGTTGGTCGACTATCTGGTCACCAACATCGGTTGCAGTCCCGACGAGATCGATTTCAATGCCCCTCTGAACGACCTGGCCGTCGGCTC
Organism: Mycobacterium sp. 4D054; assembly: GCF_052245755.1. Lineage (NCBI taxonomy): Bacteria > Bacillati > Actinomycetota > Actinomycetes > Mycobacteriales > Mycobacteriaceae > Mycobacterium > Mycobacterium sp. 4D054. Next base: position 100,810 of record NZ_JBQQCF010000007.1, on the reverse strand, counting down.
CAGCGACGCCGTCGTGCTGACCGGCGAACTCTCCGAGTTGCTGGGCCGCACGGTCTCGCCGGTGGAGTTCTGGCAGTACCCGACGATCAACGCGTTGGCGAAGTTCCTCACCGGCGGTGAGGTCGAGCCCGCTGCCGAGGCGCCCGTGGTACGCGAGTACAGCACGGACGACGAGCCGATCGCGGTGATCGGGCTGGGCTGCCGGTTCCCGGGTGGCGCCGATCTCGAGGGCAACATCGCCGGGCCCGACGCGTACTGGCAGTTCCTGATGGACGGCCGATCGTCGGTGCGTCAGGTGCCGGAGGACCGCTGGGAGTCGTTCCAGATCAACACCCCGGAGGCGGCCGCCGCGCTGGCGGGCACCACCCGGTGGGGCGCGTTCCTGCGCGACCTGGATGCCTTCGACGCCGAGTTCTTCGAGATCTCGCCCAGCGAGGCCGACAAGATGGACCCCCAGCAGCGGCTGCTGCTCGAGGTCACCCAGGAGGCGCTGGAGAACGCCGGTATCCCGGCCCACACGCTGCGGCATTCACAGACCGGCGTGTTCGCCGCGGCGTGCCTCGGCGAGTACGGCTATCTGTCCACTGTCGATCTCGGTGACGTCGACTCATGGTCGGGCACCGGCGGGGCGTTGAGCATCATCGCCAACCGGGTGTCGTACCACTTCGATCTGCGCGGCCCGTCGGTCACCATCGACACGGCATGCTCGTCATCCCTGGTCACCATCCACCTGGCCTGCCAGAGCCTGCGCTCGGGCGACTCGAACATGGCGCTGGCCGCGGGAGTGAACCTGCTGCTGTCCCCGGCGGTCACCCGCAGCTTCGATCAGCTCGAGGCGATGTCGCCGACGGGTCAGTGTCACGCATTCGACGCCAGCGCCGACGGTTTCGTCCGCGGCGAGGGCTGCGGGGTGGCGGTGCTCAAGCGGCTGTCCGACGCGCAACGCGACGGCGACCGCATCCTGGCCGTCATCCGCGGCTCGGCCGTGAATCAGGACGGCCGCTCCAACGGGCTGATGGCGCCCAACCCGGCCGCGCAGATGGCCGTGCTGCGGTCGGCGTACTCGGCTGCGGGCATCGAGCCCCGTGAGGTCGACTACGTCGAGACCCACGGCACCGGCACGCTGCTGGGCGATCCGATCGAAGCCCGGGCGCTGGGCACCGTGCTGGGCCGCGGTCGACCCGCCGACGCGCCGCTGCTGCTGGGGGCGGTGAAGTCGAACCTGGGCCATCTGGAGGCCGCCGCGGGTATCGCCGGGTTCGCCAAGGCGGTGCTGGCGTTGCAGCACCACACGATTCCGGCCAACCTGGGCTACCAGCAGCCCAACCCGCACATCCCGTTCGACAACCTGCGACTGAAGGTCGTCGCCGAGCACACCGAATGGCCTGCCCAGCCGGGGCGGCCGCGGCGGGCGGGGATCTCGTCGTTCGGGTTCGGCGGCACCAACGCCCACGTCGTGATCGAGCAGCCGCCGGTGTCCGCGCCGGCGCCGGCCGGAGAATCCGGCGCTGTCACCACGCTGGTGGTGTCCGGGCGCTCACCGGAGCGGATCGCATCGCAGGCGGCGACACTGGCCGAGTGGATGGCCGGCCAGGGCGCCGACGTCCCGCTGGCCGAGGTCGCGCACACGCTCAACCATCACCGCACCCAGCACAACAAGTTCGCCACAGTCGCCGCACGTGACCGCGACCAGGCCATCGCAGGCCTGCTGGCGCTGGCCGCCGGGCAGAGTGCGCCCGGGGTGGTGTCCGCCCCGACAGCCGCACGCAAGCCGGGCACGGTGTTCGTGTATTCCGGGCAGGGTTCGCAGTGGCCGGGTATGGCCCGCGGGCTGTTGGCCGAGGAACCGGCCTTCGCTTCGGCTCTGGCCGAGATCGAACCGGTCTTCGTCGAGCAGGTGGGCTTCTCGCTGCACGACATCATCGCCAACGGGGACACCGTCAGCGGCGACGCGCAGGTACAGCCGGTGCTGATGGGGCTGCAGCTGGCCCTGACCGAGCTGTGGCGCTCCTATGGCGTGCATCCCGACGCGGTCATCGGCCATTCCATGGGCGAGGTCACCGCCGCCGTCGTGGCCGGCGCGCTGAGCCTTTCGGACGGACTGAAGGTGATCGCCGCCCGTTCGTCGATCATGTCCCGGCTGGCCGGCCAAGGCGCCGTCGCGCTGATCGAGCTCGATCCGGAGGCCGCCACGGCGTTCGTGGCGGACTATCCCAGCGTCGAGATCGCCGGCTATGTGTCGCCGCGCCAGACCGTGGTGGCCGGCCTGCCCGACCAGGTCGACGCCGTTATCGCCGCCGTCACCGCCCAGGACCGGTTCGCCCGCCGCGTCAACATGGAGGTGGCCTCGCATACCGCGCTGATGGAGCCGGTGCTGCCGGATCTACGCGAGGCGCTGGCCGGGCTGACCCCGCGGACGCCGAACCTGCCGTTCCTGTCGACGGTCACTGACCCGGACGGCGAACCGACCCTCGATGCCGACTACTGGGTGGCCAACGTGCGCCGGCCGGTCAAGTTCAGCCAGGCCATCGAGGCCGCCGCGGCCGAGATCGGCACGTTCATCGAGGTCAGCGCCAACCCGATCCTGACCTATGCGGTCAACGACACGCTGGCGTCGGCGAGCCACGTCAGCCTGGGCACGCTGGCCCGCGACACCGACGACACGCTGACGTTCCACACGGCACTGAACGCGACGTCCACCACCCACGCGCCGGAGACGCCGCACCGCGGCGAGCCGCACGTGCCGCTGCCGACCACGCCGTGGCACCACACCCGCCACTGGGCCATCCGCAAGCAAGCACCCTCGGGTGCGTCGGCGCCGAGCCCGGACACGGTGCTCGGGTCACACACCGCCGTCGCGGGCCCCCAGCCGGGACACCTGTGGCAGGCCCGGCTGGCGCCGCAGGCGCGGCCGTACCCGAACTCGCACAAGTTCGCCGGGGTCGAGATCGTTCCGCTGTCGGTGCTGCTGCAGACGCTGTCGCTGGCTGCATCCCGCACCGGCGCGTCCGCGGTGACCGACGTCCGGTTCGACTTCCCGATCACCGTCGACGGGGCGCGCCTGGTGCAGGTGTTCAGCGACGGTGACACGATCACGATCTCGTCGGCGCCCGCCGGCGGCGACGAGGACGCGCCGCAGCGCTGGATCCGGCATGTGAGCGCACGGCTCGCCCACCGGGTCACCGACGGCTCCGCGCCGGCCGTGCCGTCCTCGGCCTACGATCCGGCAGCCCTGACCGAACTCCACAACGCGTGGGGTATCGAGGGCCTGGCCTACCCGTGGACCGTCGCGTCGCACGAGAGCGCGTCGGGCGAGCTGCGCACCGTGGTCGAGCTGGCCTCCGGAGCGCCGGCGGGCCTGCTCGACGCCGCGGTCAATCTCGGCCGGCTCGTCGACTCCTCGACGCCGGGCCTGATGGTGCCGTCCGCTGCGGACAGTGTCCGGTGGGAAGGGGCGAAAGCCGTCACCCGCGCCGTCGTCACGGCGCACAACCGTGGGCGCGACGGCGACGACCTGGTCGTCGACCTCACCCTCAGCGGCGAGGACGGCACGCGCTACGCCCGGATCTCCGGGCTGCGCTACACGCCCGTCGAGATCGGCTCGGTCACCGCGTCGGCCGCCGCGGATCCGCAGCGCGTCGCGCACCGGCTCGACTGGCAGCCGTGGACGCCGGACGACGAGGCCCGCACCGACACCGGCCCGGTCGCGGTGGTCGGTGCCGGCGAGACCGCGCGGGCGGTGCGTGACGCGGTCACCGCCGCCGGGCATGCCGAGGCCGACGTGGCCGACGCCCGCTTCGTGGTCTACGTCGCCGAGCCGGGCCCGGTCGACGGCGATCAGGCCGACAGCGATCAGGACGCCGCGGTGCGGTTGACCACCGAGGTGGCAGAGCTGGTCGGCACGCTCGCCGACCGCGAGCCGCGCCATCCGGCAACGCTGTGGATCGTCACCCGCGGGGTGTACGAGTCCGCATCCCCGGCAGCTCTGCGACAGAGCCCGCTGTGGGGTCTGGCCGGGGTGGTCGGTGCCGAGCAACCCCAGCTGTGGGGCGGCCTGGTCGACCTGCCCGCCGAGCAGCCGTCGGCCGAGTCGTTCGCGGCGGTGCTGCCGACCCCGGTCAAGTCGGTGGCGATCCTGCGGGACGGAGCGCTGCGCACGTCGGCGCTGGCCGAGATCGGCGACGCCCCCGTCCGGGACACCCTGCGGTGCCGGCCGGACGCGGCGTACCTGATCACCGGCGGTATGGGGGTGTTGGGCCTGCTGATGGCCGACTGGCTGGCCGACCGCGGCGCACGACGCGTGGTGCTGGCCGGCCGTACCGCGATGCCGCCTCGCCGCAGCTGGGACGACGCCACCGACGACGCCATGCGCCAGAAGATCAGCGCGATCCGTGCACTGGAGCAGCGAGGCGTGGCGGTCGACACCGTGGCCCTCGACATCGCGTCCGCCGACGCGGTGACCGCGATGCTCCAGCGGCGCGACGCGGACGGCGCGCCGCCGATCCGCGGCGTCATCCACGCCGCGGGCATGACCGAGGCCCAGCTGCTCACCGAGATCGAGGCTGACCGCGTGCACCGCACAGTGTGGCCGAAGATCGCCGGTGCGACGGTGCTCGACGAGATCTTCCCGGTCGGCAGCCTGGACTTCCTGTACCTGGCCGCCTCGGCCGGCGCGGTGTTCGGCATCCCCGGGCAGGGCGCCTACGCGGCGGGCAACGCGTACCTCGACGCGCTGGCGCGGTCACGGCACAGCCAGGGCGACAACACCGTCAGCCTGGACTGGGTGGCCTGGCAGGGGCTCGGATTCGGCAGCGAGGCCCAGGTGGTGATCTCCGAGCTGGAGCGCGTCGGATCACGCCCCGTGATGCCTGCCGAGGCGTTCGCGGCGTGGGACTTCGTCACCCGCTTCGACATCGCCCAGGCCGTGATGGCGCCGATGCAGTCCGCAGAGGATGCCGCGGCGGTCACCTCCGACACGCACCGGGCCGCGCCGACCCGCGACTGGGCGGCGATGACCCCCGAGGAGCTGCGGTCCGAACTGGAGGAGGGGCTGCGCGGCATCCTGGCCACCGAGCTGCGGCTGCCCGAGAGCGACGTCCACACCGATCGGCCCTTCGCCGAGATGGGTCTGAACTCGGTGATGGCCATGTCGATCCGCCGCGAGGTGGAGCGTCTGGTCGGGTTGGAGTTGTCGGCGACGATGCTGTTCAACCACCCGACGATCGATTCGTTCGCCGGCTACCTGGCCGCTCAGCTGGCCCCCGACGCCGGCGGTGACGACGATGTGAACGACGAGTCGGGCGACAGCTTGCTCGACTCGCTGTTCGACAGCGTTGAGAACTGATTTCCCTGATTGCCCCGATGCACGAGACCATGTCGGGAGACGATTGAAAGGATGTAGGAGATGGCGTTGTCTGAAGCCACGATCCCAGCGGTCCTCGCCGACCGCGCGCAGCAGCAGCCCGACGACATCGCGTACACCTTCGTCGACTACGAAGTTGACCCGGCAGGTGTCTCCGAAAGCCTGACATGGTCGGAGGTGCACGAGCGCGCGCTGATCGTCGCCGAGAAGCTGGCCAAGCTCGGTTCGCCGGGGGACAGGGCGGTCATCCTGGCTCCGCAGAGCCTGGAGTACATCATCGGATTCCTCGGCGCGATCGCGGCCGGGTTCATCGCGGTGCCGCTGTCGATGCCGCAGACCCGCCACCACGACGAGCGCGTGACGGGCGCCATGAAGGACTCCACCCCGGTGGTGGTGTTGACCACCTCGGCGGTGGTCGACGAGGTCCGCAAGTACGGCCAGGCCGACCCGAAGCAGCGGCCGCCGAAGTTCCTCGAGGTCGACACGTTGGACTTCGACTCTGCGGCCAAGGCGGCCCCGCCGGCCGCGTTGCCCAAGACGGCCTATTTGCAGTACACGTCCGGCTCCACCCGGCAGCCCGCCGGCGTGGTGGTCACCCACAAGAACGTGCTGGCCAATCTTGAGCAGCTGCTCGCCGACTACTACGAGGCCTATCCCGACGGAGTGCCGGCGGACACCACGATCGTGTCGTGGCTGCCCTTCTACCACGACATGGGGCTGATCGTCGGAGTGTTCATCCCGATGATGCTGGGCCGCCCGGCGGTGCTGATGAGCCCGGTGGCCTTCATGCAGAGACCGGCCCGCTGGATGCAGCAGCTGGGTTCGCACCCCAGCGTGTTCACCGCCGCGCCGAACTTCGCGTTCGAGCTCGCCGTGAAGCGCACCAAGGACGAGGACCTCGCCGGTAAGGACCTCAGCTCCGTCGTGGTCATGATCAACGGCGCCGAGCGCGTGCACGGCGCGACGGTGCGGCGATTCAACGAGCGCTTCGCCGCATTCGGCCTGCCCGGCTCGGCGATGCGGCCGTCCTACGGCCTGGCCGAGGCCACCGTGTACGTGGTGGCGTCCGCGGGCGGCCGACCGCCGACCGCGGTGCGCTTCGACTTTGAGAAGCTCGCCGCCGGGCACGCCGAGCGCTGCGACGATGAGAACGGCGCCGAACTGATCGGATGCGGTGTGCCGCGGTCGACGACGGTGCGCGTGGTCGATCCCGACGCCCAGACCGAGAACCCCGCCGGCAAGATCGGCGAGGTCTGGCTGCACGGCGAGCACGTGGCGGCCGGCTACTGGCACAACCCGAAGCTGAGCGAGCTGTTCGCCGCGCAGCTCGCCGAGCCGAGCACCGGTACCCCCAAGGGCCCGTGGTTGCGCACCGGCGACCTCGGCGTGATGTTCGACGATGAGCTGTACATCATCGGGCGCATCAAGGACCTGCTGATCGTCGACGGGCGCAACCACTACCCGGACGACATCGAGGCCACCGTCGCCGAGTTCACCGGCGGCCGGGTCGCGGCGATCTCGGTGCCGGACGAGGCCACCGAGAAGCTGGTGGTGATCGCGGAGCTGAAGAAGCAGCTCGACGAATCGGTGCTGGAGTCCGTCAAGCAGCAGGTGACATCGGCGATCTCGATGACGCACAGCGTTCGGCTGTCCGACTTCGCATTGGTGGCGCCGGGTTCACTGCCGCTGACCACCAGCGGGAAGGTGCGCCGCGCGTCCTGCGTCGAGCTGTACCGCTCCGAGAAGTTCAGCCGTCTGGACGCCACTACATGACGTCTGCCTTCGACGAGGCTGCTGTACGTCGCTGGTTGATCGACTATTTGGTCACGAACAACGGTTGCAGTCTCGAGCACATCGAACGCGGTGCCTCGATGCACGATCTCGGGGTGGGGTCCCGCGATGCGGTGGTGCTCACCGGTGTCCTCTCCGAATTCCTGGGCCGCACCGTGTCCCCGGTCGACTTCTGGCAGTACCCGACGGTGGACGCGCTCGCCAAGTTCCTGACCGGCGGTGAGGTCGAGCCCGTCGACCCGGGCCGCGGAACGGACCGCCCGGCGTCGATGAACGAGCCGATCGCGGTGATCGGGCTGGGGTTGCGGCTGCCCGGCGGTGACGACGTCGACGGCAACATCGCCGGCCCCGACGCGTACTGGCGGTTCCTGATGGAGGGCCGCTCATCGGTGCGGGAGGTGCCGGAGGACCGCTGGTCGTGGTTCGACGACGGCACCCCCGAGGGCGCCGCCGCGCTGGCCGGCACCACCCGGTGGGGTGCGTTCCTGCGGGATCTGGACGCCTTCGACGCCGAGTTCTTCGAGATCATCCCCCGTGAGGCGACCCGGATGGACCCGCAGCAGCGGCTGCTGCTCGAGGTCACCCACGAGGCGCTGGAACACGCCGGTATCGCGGCCGATGCGCTGGCCGAGACGGCCACCGGTGTCTTCGCCGGGGCGAGCGCCGCCGATTACGCCCAGCTCGGGTCGACGGACCTGAGCGGCATCGACGCCTGGTACAGCACCGGCGGGGCGTTGAGCATCATCGCCAACCGGGTGTCGTACTACTTCGATCTGCGCGGCCCGTCGGTCACGGTGGACACCGCATGTTCGTCGGCTCTGGTGGCGATCCACCTGGCCTGCCAGAGCCTGCGCTCGGGCGACTCGGAACTGGCGCTGGCCGCCGGGGTGAACCTGCTGCTGTCCCCGGCGCCGACCCGCAGCTTCGACCAGGCCGAGGCGATGTCGCCGACGGGTCAGTGTCACGCGTTCGACGCCGCCGCCGACGGTTTCGTGCGCGGCGAGGGCTGCGGGGTGGCGGTGCTCAAGCGGCTGTCCGACGCGCTGCGCGACGGCGACCGCGTGCTCGCGGTCATCCGCGGATCGGCGATCAACCAGGACGGTCGCTCCAACGGGCTGATGGCGCCGAACCCGTCGGCGCAGATGGCGGTGCTGCGCGCCGCCTACGCGGCGGCCGGAGTGGATCCCCGCGAGGTCGACTACGTGGAGGCGCACGGCACCGGCACGCTGCTGGGGGATCCGATCGAGGCCCGGGCGCTGGGCACCGTGCTGGGCAAGGGACGTCCAGCCGACGCGCCGTTGCTGCTGGGGGCGGTGAAGTCGAACTTGGGCCATTTGGAGGCCGCGGCGGGTATCGCCGGGTTCGCCAAGGCGGTGCTGGCGTTGCAGCACCACAGGATTCCGGCCAACCTGGGCTACCAGCAGCCCAACCCGCACATCCCGTTCGAGAAGTTGCGACTGAAGGTCGTCGCCGAGCACACCGAGTGGGCCGCGGCGGGGCGGCCGCGGCGGGCGGGGATCTCGTCGTTCGGGTTCGGCGGCACCAACGCCCACGTCGTGATCGAGCAGCCGCCGGTGCTGCCGCCGGCGCCCGCCGACGAGCCGGAAGCCGTCACGACGCTGGTGGTGTCGGGCAAGACCCCGGAGCGGATCGCGTCACAGGCCGCGATGCTGGCCGAGTGGATGGCCGGCGAGGGCGCCGACGTGCCGGTGGCCGAGGTCGCGCACACGCTCAACCATCACCGCACCCAGCACGCCAAGTTCGCCACGGTGGCCGCACGCGACCGCGACCAGGCCATCGGCGGCCTGCTGGCGCTGGCAGCGGGCCAGTCGGCGCCCGGCGTCGTCGGTGCGGCCGACGGGAATCCGAAGCCGGGCACGGTGTTCGTGTATTCCGGGCAGGGTTCGCAGTGGCCGGGTATGGCCCGCGGGCTGTTGGCCGAGGAACCGGCCTTCGCTTCGGCTCTGGCCGAGATCGAACCGGTCTTCGTCGAGCAGGTGGGCTTCTCGCTGCACGACATCATCGCCAACGGGGACACCGTCAGCGGCGACGCGCAGGTACAGCCGGTGCTGATGGGGCTGCAGCTGGCCCTGACCGAGCTGTGGCGCTCCTATGGCGTGCATCCCGACGCGGTCATCGGCCATTCCATGGGTGAGGTCACCGCCGCCGTCGTGGCCGGCGCGCTGAGCCTTTCGGACGGACTGAAGGTGATCGCCGCCCGTTCGTCGATCATGTCCCGGCTGGCCGGCCAAGGCGCCGTCGCCCTGCTGAACCTGGCCGCCGACGAGGCCGCGGCGCGCATCGCCGCGCATCCCAGCGTCGAGATCGCCGGGTACCTGTCGCCGCGCCAGACCGTGGTGGCCGGCCTGCCCGACCAGGTCGACGCCGTCATCGCCGCCGTCACCGCCCAGAACACGTTCGCCCGCCGCGTCAACATGGTGGTCGCGTCGCACACCGCGCTGATGGACCCGGTGCTGCCCGAGATCCGGGAGGCGCTGGCCGGCATCGAGCCCAACATCCCGGCACTGCCGTTCCTGTCGACGGTCACCGAGGCGGGGGATGCGCCGACGCTGGACGCGGACTACTGGGTGGCCAACGTGCGCCGACCGGTCAAGTTCAGCCAGGCCATCGAGGCCGCCGCCGCCGGCCACGGGACGTTCATCGAGATCAGCCCGCACTCGACGCTGGGGCAGGCGATCGCCGACACGTTGGCCGACGTTCCGGATCACCGCACGATCGGCACGCTGGCCCGCGACACCGACGACGCGGTGACGTTCCGCGCGAACGTGAACGCCACCCACACGTCGCGGCCCCCGCACACCGCCCATCGCGCCGAACCGCACGTCGTGCTGCCCACGACACCGTGGCTGCGCGGCCGGCACTGGGTGGACGTGCGTCCGCTGCGCCGCGGCGGTGCGGCGCGTGGCGGTGCGTTGCCGGCGGACAGCGCGGTGCCGCCGGAGTGGTTCTGCGAACTCACCTGGCCGGCCAAAGTTCTTGCCGCACAACCTGATTCCGCATCCGCCGGGGACGCAAGCTGGGTGGTCGTCGGCGACGACGCGCTGGCCTCTGAGATGGGCCGGCTGCTCGGCCGTCCCGTCGCCACCGGCGACGGCACCGACCTCGCCGGTGCCACGCACGTGGTGTATGCGCCGACGGGCGGGGACGAGCTGGGCTACGACATCTTCGAGACCGGCCGCACGATCGCGTCGACCGCGACGACCGCGGCCGGTTCGGGGGCGGCTCCGCAGTTGTTCCTGTTGACGCGCAACGCCCAGCCGGTCGAGGTGGGGGACCGCGCCAACCCCGCCCAGGCCGTGCTGTGGGGTCTGGGCCGCACGCTGGCGCTGGAGCACCCCGAGATCTGGGGCGGGGCCATCGACATCGACGAGTCGGTGCCCGCCGTGGTCGCGGCGAGGTGGGTGCTGGCCGAGGCGCACGCCGATGACGGGGAGGACCAGGTGGTCTACCGGGCCGGCACCCGTCGGGTGGCCCGGCTGATGCACGCGCTGCCTCCGGCCTCGGCCGGCGCCGAGACCCTCGACGCCGACGGCGCACATCTGGTGATCGGCGCGACCGGCAACATCGGTCCCGGCCTGATCGAGCAGCTCGTCGCGATGGGCGCGAAGACCGTCGTCGCGGTGTCGCGCAACCCGGGCAACCGGCTCGACGAGCTGACCGCGCGGCTGGCCGAATCGGGCGCCACGCTGGTCACCGCCGCCGCAGACGCCTCGGACGAGACGTCGCTGCGCGCGGTGTTCGACCGGTTCGGCGCCGACCTGCCGCCGCTCAAGGGCATCTACCTCGCGGCGATGAGCGGCGGTCCGGTCACGCTGGCCGAGATGAGCCGCGACGACGTCGTGGCGATGTTCCGGCCCAAGATGGACGCCGTCGCCCTGCTGCACAAGCTCTCGCTCGGGCATCCGGTTGAGCAGTTCGTGCTGTTCTCGTCGATCTCCGGTGTGCTCGGGTCGCGCTGGCTGGCCCACTACGCGGCCACGACGACGTTCCTGGACACGTTCGCGTTCGCCCGCCGCGCCGCCGGTCTGCCGGCGTGCGCGATCAACTGGGGCCTGTGGAAGTCGCTGGCCGACGTGCAGACCGGGTTCGAGCGGCAGGCCACCGCCGAGTCCGGGCTGGAACCGATGGACGACGCGGTGGCGATCACCGCGTTGCGTTCCTTCGTGGGACCGCAGGCGCCGGCCCGCGCGACCGTGGTGGCCGCGGACTGGCCGCGGCTGGCCGCCGCTTATCACACCCGGGCGCAGCTGCACATTCTCGACGACCTGCTCGCCGAGGAGACCTCTGCGAGCCAGGTTTTGCTGGCAGGGGACACCCGATTTCGCCAGGAGCTGAAAGAGTGTGAGCCGCAGCGGCGCCTGGAGTTGCTCACCGACCACGTGTTGGCGCAGGTCGCGGCCGCAATGGGCCTTGCCTCGACCCACACGCTGGACCCGACGGTCGGGTTCTTCCAGTTCGGAATGGATTCGCTGATGAGCGTAACGTTGCAGCGTTCGCTGAGCGAGAGCCTAGGTGAGGCGCTGCCCGCGTCCGTGGTCTTCGACTATCCGACCGTCGAAGCGCTCACCGATTATCTGGCAACGGTGCTTCCTGAGATAATCGAGACCGCCGGTACCGAGGGTGGGGACCACGCCAATGACGGCGTGGGAGGCGAAGGGGTCGATGAGGACGCCTACGACGACCTTGCCGAGGACGAACTGCTGGCGAGACTTTCGGAAAGATTGAGTTGAGTGGAATGACCCAAGCGTCCTCAAAGCCGTCCGCGTCACCTGATCGCCGCGCGATCATCACCGAGGCCCTGCGCAAGATCGACGACCTGACCGCGCGGCTGGCGGCGGCGGAGAAGACCGAGACCGAACCGATCGCCGTGGTCGGCATCGGCTGCCGGCTGCCCGGCGGCGTCGACAACGCCGACGACTTCTGGAAGTTGTTGTGCGACGGCGAGAGTGGCGTCATTCGGGTGCCCGCCGACCGGTGGGATGCCGACGAGTTCTACTCGCCGGACTACAGCGTGCCGGGCACGATCGTCAACCGCGAGGGCGGCTTCCTGACGTCGTGGCAGCCGGATGAGTTCGACGCCGAGTTCTTCTCGATCGCACCGCGCGAGGCCGCGGCGATGGATCCGCAGCAGCGCCTGCTCCTCGAGCTCGCGTGGGAGGCGCTGGAGGACGCCGGCATCAATCCGCGCACGCTGCGCGGGTCATCGACCGGTGTGTTCATCGGGATGACCACCAACGACTACTACCACTCGATCGTCGGCAAGCTGGCGCCCGAGGACATCGACCCCTACATCCCGTTCGGCAACGCCCCGAACTTTGCTGCGGGCCGGCTGTCGTATTTCCTCGGGGTGCGCGGCCCAGCGGTGGTGAGCGACACCGCGTGCTCGTCGTCGCTGGTGTCGATCCATCTGGCGTGCCAGAGTCTGCGCCGCGGTGAGAGCGACCACGCGCTGGCCGCCGGGGTGAACCTGATTCTGTCCCCGGAGAACAACATCGCCTGCTCGCGCTGGGGCATGCTGGCACCGGACGGCAAGTGCAAGACGTTCGACGCCGACGCCGACGGTTACGTCCGCAGCGAGGGCGCCGGGGTGGTGGTGCTCAAGCGCCTCACCGATGCGCTGCGCGACGGGGACCGGGTGCTGGCCGTGGTCCGCGGATCCGCCGTCAACCAGGATGGTGCGAGCAGCGGCCAGACCGTGCCCAACGGCCCCGCCCAGCAGGAACTGATGCGCAAGGCGCTGCAGACCTCCCGGCTGGAGCCGTCGGACATCGACTACGTCGAGGCACACGGCACCGGCACCTCACTGGGCGACCCGATCGAACTCGACGCACTGGCGGCCGTGTACGGCGACCGCAAGGACTCGGCGCCGCTGGTGCTCGGCTCGGTGAAGACCAACCTCGGCCATCTGGAGTCGGCGGCCGGCGTCACCGGGTTCATCAAGACCGTGCTGAGCGTGCACCATGGCTCCATCCCCAAGCAGCTGCACTTCAACACGCTGACCCCGCAGGCCGGTGAGGGCGCGCAGAAATTCCGGATCGCGTCGGAGCACCTCCAGTGGCCTGCCCTGCAGCGCCCGCGCCGCGCCGCGGTGTCGTCGTTCGGCGTCAGCGGCACCAACGCCCACATAGTGATCGAGCAGGCCCCGGAGGTCGCCGAACCGGTTGCCGCGCAACCGGAACCGTCCGTGAGCACGCTGGTCGTCACCGGTAAGACGCCGGCCCGTGTCGCGTCGCTGGCCGGACGGCTGGCCGACTGGCTGCAGTCACCGGAGTCCGCCGGGATCGGTCTGGCCGACGTCGCGGCCACCGTGAATCACCGCCGTGCCCAGCACGCCAGGTTCGCCACCGTCACCGCCGCCGACCGCGACCAGGCCGTCGCCGGGCTGCGCGCGCTGGCCGAGGGCTACCCGGCCCCCGGCGTGGTGCCGGTCCACGACGGCCCGTGCGGTTCGGGGACGGTGTTCGTCTACTCCGGGCAGGGATCGCAGTGGGCCGGCATGGGCCGGCGGCTGCTCGCCGAGGAGCCGGCGTTCGCCGCCGCCGTCGACGAACTGGAGCCCGATTTCGCCGCCCAGGCCGGGTTCTCGCTGCGCGACGTGCTGACCAGCGGTGAGACCGTGGTCGGCATCGACCGCATCCAGCCGGTGCTGGTCGGGGTGCAGCTGGCGCTGACCAAGCTGTGGCAGTCCTACGGCGTCACGCCCGACGCGGTGATCGGCCATTCGATGGGAGAGGTCACCGCCGCGGTGGTGTCCGGCGCGCTGCGCCCGGCCGACGGCCTGAAGGTGATCGCGACCCGGTCGCGGCTGATGAAGCGGCTGTCGGGACAGGGGGCGATGGCGCTGCTCGAGCTCGACGCCCAGGCCGCCGAGAAGCTGATCGCCGGATACTCCGGCCTGACCGTGGCGGTGTACGCCTCGCCGAACCAGACCGTGATCGCGGGCCCGCCCGACCAGGTCGATGCCGCGATCGCCGAGGTCGACAAGCTCGACAAGCTGGCCCGCCGCGTGGAGGTCGACGTCGCGTCGCACCACCCGATCATCGACCCGATCCTTGACGACCTGCGCGCCGAGCTGGCCGATCTGCAGCCCAGGCAGCCCAGCATCCCGGTGATCGTCACCACCGACGAACGCCCGACCGACGGCAGCAACGTGTTCGACGCCGGGCACTGGGTGGCCAACCTGCGCAACCCGGTGCGGTTCGCCCGCGCGGTGGCCACCGCCGGCGCCGACAAGGCCGTGTTCGTCGAGGTGAGCCCGCACCCGCTGCTCAGCCATGCGATCAAGGACACGCTCGCGGGCACGCACCACCACAGCATCGCCACGCTGCAGCGTGACACCAACGACACGGTCACCTTCCACACCAACCTCAACGCCACCCACACGGTGCGCCCACCGAAGACACCGCAGCGCGCGACCCGCGTGCAGCTTCCGACCACCCCGTGGCACCACGCCCATCACTGGATTCACACCGCTGCCGCGGAATCGGTGCGGCACAAGCACAACGGAGCCGACGTCGCGCCGGCCGAGGGGGAACAGCACGCGTGGCTCCACCGGCTGAGCTGGCCGGTTCGTGACCTGCCCGCCGGCGGGCCCGACGTCGGGTGGCTGGTGCTGGCCGACGACGCCGACACCGACCTGGCCGACCTGCTGGGTGCGGGCTCGCGGACGCTGCCGTTGTCGGTGCTCGACGACGCGGACGCCGTGCGGGCGGCGCTGCCCGGCGTCGAGCACGTCGTGTACGCACCGCCGGTCGCGGCGCGGCGCTTCGACGCCGCGCCGAGCTATACGACATTCCACCAGTTGCGCCGGCTCGTGGTCGCGTTGTCCGAAACGGCCGAAGCACCAAGACTTTTCGTCGTGACCCGGAATGCCCAGCCGGTTGCCGACGGCGAGCGGGCGAACCCGGCGCACGCCGTGCTGTGGGGGCAGGGCCGCACTCTGGCCCTGGAGCACCCGGAGTTCTGGGGCGGCCTCATCGACGTCGACGAGGCCCTGCCGGCCGAGCTGCTCGCGCAGTATTTGCGCGCCGAGGCCACGGCGCTGTCGTCGACCGACTCCGACCGCGACGATCAGGCTGTCTACCGCGGCGCGGAGCGTCGTGTTCCGCGACTGGTCCCGCACCCGCTGCCGGCCGTGTCGCTGACCCGACTGGAGAGCGGCACCAGCCATCTGGTCGTCGGCGCCACCGGCAACGTGGGGCCGTACCTGATCCGTCAGCTCGCCGACATGGGCGCCTCGACGGTGGTGGCGGTGTCCCGTCGGGGCGGGTCGCAGCTCGCCGAGCTGGCCGAGGAGCTGTCCGCCCGCGGGACCACGCTGGTCGAGGTCGCCGCCGACGCGTCCGACGAGTCGTCGATGGCCGCGGTGTTCGACCGCTTCGGCGCGGACCTTCCCCCGCTGGACGGCGTGTACCTGGCTTCGCTGGCCGGTGGTGAGGCGCTGCTGGCCGACATGACCGACGACGACCTGCGCCCGATGTTCGCGGCGAAGGTCGACGCCGCGGCGGTGCTGCACAAACTGTCGCTGCGCACCCCGGTGCGCCGCTTCGTGCTGTTCTCCTCGATCACGGGCCTGCTGGGGTCGCGGGCGGTCGGCCACTACACGGCGGCCAACGCGTTCGCCGACGCCTTCGCCCATGCGCGGCGGGCCCTCGGGCTGCCGGCGACCGTCGTCGACTGGGGCTTGTGGAAGTCGTGGTCGGACGCCCAGCCCCAGATGAAGGCCGCCGGGCTGGAACCGATGCCCAACGACGTGGCGATCAAGATGCTGCCCGCGGTGCTCAGCCCGGACGCCGCGGTGCAGACCGTGGTGGCCGGCGCCGACTGGGCGCGGCTGGCCGACGCGTACCGGATGCGCGCCTCGGTGAAGGTGCTCGACCACCTGGTGTCCGGGCCGGGCGACGACGCCGACCTCAGCGCCGTGGCGGCGCCCGCCTGGGGCACCGTGCTCGGCGAGCCGGTCGAGGGCACCTCGCATGACCGCCTGTGGCGCGCCAGGGTTCTGCCCGGCCAGCGCTCGTACCCGGTCGCGCACCGTGTCCGCGGTGTCGAGGTGGTGCCGGTTTCGGTTCTGCTGCAGACGCTTTCGGCCGCAGCGGCGCAGCTCGCGGGCCCAGGCTCAAGTGGCGGTCCGACCGTCGCGGTCGGCGATGTGCGGTTCGAGTACCCGATCGTCGCCGATCAGCCCAAGGTCATCCACGTGGTGGCCGACGGCAACGCGCTGACGGTGTGGTCCAGCGCGGGGCCCGACAGCCCGGAACAGCGCTGGACCCGGCACGCGAGTGCCGAGCTGGCCGACGCGCCGGCCGGACAGCTGCGCGGTGACCAGGGCGCGAGCGGCACGGCGTTCGATGACGCGGCGATCGCCGAGATGCAGAGCGCACTGGGCGTGGAGGGGCAGCCGTTCGAGTGGACGGTCTCGGACTGCACCGCCACCCCCGCCGGGGCGCGCGCCGACGTCACGCTGCCCGACCGGACCGAATCGCCGGCGGCCGCCCTGGTGGACGCCGCGGTGCACGTGGCCCGCCTGGCCGACGCCGACACCGCGCAGCTGCTGCTGCCCGCCGGCGCCGAGACTCTCGCGGTCGCCGCATCGGTGGGCACCAACGGCGTCGTCGAGGCTTACCGGCGCTCCGGTGATGGAGACACTCTGGTGGTCGACGTCGCGGTCAGGAGCGCCGACGGCACCGTGTGGGTGGACATCCGCGGCCTGTCGTACACCCCGGTGGAGTCCGCACCCGCCCCGGCGGCCGGCGAGCACGACGCGGGCGCAGCCGAATTCGTCGACTGGTCGGCCATGAACCGGCAGCAGACCATCGCCGAACTGCGCACCAGGCTGCGCTCCATCCTGGCGCGCGAGCTCGGGATGCCGGAGAACGCGGTCGATGTCGACATGCCGTTCCCGGAGCTGGGCCTGGACTCGATGATGGCGATGAACCTGCTGCGCGACGCCAAGGCACTGGTCCGCGTGGATCTGTCGGCGACGATGCTGTGGAACCACCCGTCGATCTCGCAGATGTCGGACTTCGTCGCCGACCTGCTCGCACCGCTTCAGAGCGCGGCCGACGAACCCGAACCCGAAGAACCCGAGGACGATCCAGACTCGTTCAGCGTGCTTGACGAGCTGTTCTCTTCCGTCGAGTCGGCGAACGCCGGCAGTGAGGGATCCATCTGATGAAGACCACGTTCGACCGGATCGCGGCTATGTCGGCCGAACAGCGCGGCAAGCTGGCCGAGCAGTTCGAGAAGGCCTCCCGGGTGGCCGGGGCGGAGCCGATCGCGGTGGTCGGTATCGGCTGCCGGTTCCCCGGCGGCGTGACCGGCCCCGACAGCTACTGGGAGCTGCTGGAGAACGGTGTGGACGCCGTCACCGAGGTGCCGAAGGACCGGTGGGACGGCGACGCGTTCTACGACCCGGACCCGATGGCGCCGGGCCGCATGCCC
The DNA here is from genome assembly GCF_052245755.1 of Mycobacterium sp. 4D054. Taxonomy (NCBI): domain Bacteria; kingdom Bacillati; phylum Actinomycetota; class Actinomycetes; order Mycobacteriales; family Mycobacteriaceae; genus Mycobacterium; species Mycobacterium sp. 4D054. Next base: position 83,193 of record NZ_JBQQCF010000007.1, on the reverse strand, counting down.
ACCAAGTGGGGCGCCTACCTCGACGACGTTGCCGGTTTCGACGCCGAGTTCTTCGGCATCACGCCCCGCGAGGCTGCCGCGATGGACCCGCAGCAGCGGGTGCTGCTCGAAGTGGCCTGGGAGGCGCTGGAGAACGCCGGCCTGGCGCCGGACACCCTCGGCGAGACGCGCACCGCCGTGATGATGGGCGTCTACTACACCGAGTATCAGAACTCGTCGGCGGGCAACCCGGACACCATCGACGCGTACTCGGCGACGGGCAACGCGCACAGCGTCACCGTCGGCCGGATCGCCTACCTGCTGGGGCTCAAGGGCCCCGCCGTAGCGGTCGACACCGCGTGCTCGTCGTCGCTGGTGTCGATCCACCTGGCCTGCCAGAGCCTGCGGATGCGGGAGAGCGACCTGGCGCTGGCCGGTGGGGTCAGCCTGAATCTGCGTCCGGAAACCCAACTGGCCCTTGCCAAGTGGGGCATGCTGTCCCCGCACGGCAAGTGCCACGCCTTCGATTCGCGTGCCGACGGCTTCGTCCGCGGAGAAGGCGCCGGCGTGGTCGTGCTCAAGCGGCTGACCGACGCGGTGCGTGACGGTGACCGTGTGGTCGGTGTGGTGCGCGGTTCGGCGGTCAACCAGGACGGCCGCTCCAACGGCCTGACCGCGCCGAACGCCCCGTCGCAGCGCGACGTGATCACCCGGGCGCTGAAATCCGCCGACGTGACCGCCGCGTCCGTGAACTACATCGAAACCCACGGCACCGGAACGGGTCTGGGCGATCCGATCGAGTTCGACGCGCTGGCCGCGGTGTACGGCAAGGGCGATGTGCCGTGCGCGCTCGGCGCCGTCAAGACCAATATGGGCCACCTCGAGGCGGCCGCCGGCGTGGCCGGCTTCATCAAGACCGTGCTGACGCTGCAGCACGGCAAGATCGCGCCGAACCTGAACTTCGAGAAGTGGAACCCCCAGATCGACCCGAAGCCGACGCGGCTGTTCGTGCCGACGGAAGCGGGGGAGTGGCCCAAGAGCGAGCATCCCCGCCGCGCCGCGGTGTCCTCGTTCGGCATGGGCGGGACCAACGCCCACATCGTGCTGGAGCAGGGCCCCGAGCCGGTCCCGGCCGCCGACGCGGCGCAAGGCGTGGTCACGCTGGTGGTCTCCGGCAAGACTCCCGCCCGGCTGGCCGCCTCCGCCGGATCGCTGGCCGACTGGCTGGAGGGGGACGGCGCGACCGCGCCGCTGGTCGACGTCGCCTACACCGTCAACCACCACCGCAGCCGCCACCAGACCATCGCCACCGTGTGCGCCCGGACCCACGCCGAGGCGGTCACCGGCCTGCGCGCGCTGGCCGACGGGCGCCCCGCGCCGGGCGTGATCGGCGCCCACGACGCCCGCAGCGGCGCGGGCAAGGGCGTGGTGTTCCTGTACTCCGGTCAGGGCGCGCAGTGGGCCGGCATGGGCAAGGCCCTGCTGGCCGAGGAGCCCGCGTTCGCCAAGGCCGTCGACGAACTCGAACCGGCGTTCGTCGACAAGGTCGGGTTCTCGCTGCGCCAGACGCTGGAGACCGGTGAGCCGGTCGTCGGCATCGACCGCATCCAGCCCGTTCTGGTCGGAATGCAGCTGGCGCTGACCGAGTTGTGGCGGTCCTACGGTGTGGAACCCGACGCGGTGATCGGCCACTCGATGGGTGAGGCCACCGCCGCGGTGGTCGCCGGGGTGCTCACCCCGGCCGAGGGTTTCGACGTCATCGCCACCCGGACCCGGCTGATGAAGCGGTTGTCCGGGCAGGGCGCGATGGCGCTGCTCGAGCTCGACGCCCAGGCCACCGAGAAGCTGATCGCCGACCGGCCCGACGTGACGATCGCGGTGTACGCTTCGCCGAAGCAGACGGTCATCGCCGGCCCGCCCGAGCAGGTCGACGAACTCGTCGCCGCGGTCGACGCGCAGGGCAAGCTGGCCCGGCGCGTCGAGGTGGACGTCGCATCCCACCATCCGACGATCGACCCGGTGCTGCCCGAACTGCGGGAGGCGCTGGCCTACCTGAAGCCCGCGGCGCCGAAGATCCCGCTGGTCTCCACCGTCGCGTACACCGGTGCCGCGCCGATGTACTCGGCCGACTATTGGGCGGCCAACCTGCGCAACCCGGTGCGGTTCTCCCAGGCCGTGCACGAGGCCAGCGCCGACCACAGCAACTTCATCGAGATCAGCCCGCATCCGCTGCTGACGCATGCGATTTCGGACACCCTCGCCGCGCAGTCCACCAGCCGCAAGTACCACGTGGGGGCGACCGTGAACCGGGACCAGCCCGAGACGCTGGCCTTCCACGCGCAGCTGGCCGCGGTGCGTCCGCCGGCGGTGAAGGAGCCCGAGGGCGCCACCGGCGCGCTGGTGGACGTGCCGCCGACCGCGTGGCAGCATTCGCCGTACTGGATGGCGGATCGCTCTGCGACGCAGGGCTTCTCGGGTGCGCACCCGCTGCTGGGGTTGCACGTGGAGCTGCCGGCGGGCTCCGGTCATGTGTGGCAGTCCGACGTGGGTCTGCAGGCACATCCCTGGCTGGCCGACCACATCGTGCACGGGCTGGCGGTGATGCCGGGCGCCGGTTTCGCCGAGATCGCGCTGGCCGCCGGACGCGAGGCGCTGGGCCTGCCGGCGACCGGGGTCGAGGTGGCCGTCGAGGTCGAGCAGATGCTGCCGCTCGACGAGCACACCAGGCTAACCACCCAGCTCGCCGGAGGTGAGGACGGCGCGCTGCGCGTCGAGATCCACTCGCGTTCCGATGCGGGCACCTGGACCCGGCACGCGGTGGGCTCGGTGAAAGCCGCCCAAGACGACGCGGTCCCGGCCAAGGTGGTGCCCGCCGCCGACGGCACGCCGGTGTCGCCGTCGGAGTTCTACGCCGCGGTGCGCCGCACCGGCGCCCACCACGCGCACGCGTTCGCCGCGCTGACCCGCATCGTGCGGTCGTCCGGCAAGGCCGACACCGAGATCGTGCTGCCCGACGAGGCCACCCCGCACCGCGGCATCGCGTTGCATCCGGTGATGCTCGACGCGGCGCTGCAGGGCCTGGCCGCCGCGATGAGCGACGAGACCCTGTCGGAATCCACCGATGTCACCTACCTGCCGGTCGGTTTCGGGTCGATCCGGGTGTACGGGCAGATCGGCAGGCGGGCCACGTGCCGCGCCGAACTGGTCGGCGTGGTCGAGGACAGCGGCGACGCGATGGGCCGCGTCACCCTCACCGACGACACCGGTACCGTGCTGGCCCAGGTCAACGACGTGCACCTGAAGCGCATCCAGCGCCGCACCGTGCCACTTCCGTTGTCGCAGAAGATCTTCGACTCGCGCTGGGTCGAATCTCCGGCCCCGGCCGGCAGCCCGGTCAGCGGAAGCTGGCTGGCGCTGGCCGACGGCGAGGCCGGGAAGGCCGGCGCACAGGAGTTCGCGAGCCGGTTCGGCGCCGACACCCGCCGGGTGATCACCGCCGACCTCGGCGACGAAGCCGCGGTGCGTGAGGCGTTCGCGACCGCGACGGCCGATCCCGACCTCCCGCCCGCCGGGGTGGTCGTGTTCACGACGAACCCGGCCTTCGACGGCGGCGACGCCGCCGGCGGCCTGGAGCACGCCCGGGACGTGATCTGGGGTGTGGCGGGCACCGTGCGCGCGATCGTCGGCAGCTGGCACGGCAAGGCGCCGCGGCTGTGGCTGGTGACCCAAGGCGGTTTGGTCGTCTCCGACGACGAAGGCGGCCAGGGCAATCCGGGCGCGAACAGCCTCAAGGGCCTGGCCCGGGTGCTGGCCTACGAGCATCCGGACCTCAAGACCACGCTGCTCGACACGGGCGGCGACGACGCGGCGCTGGTCACCGAGATCGAAACGAACGGCGCAGACGATGTGATCGCCTGGCGCGGCGGCACCCGGTTCGTCGAGCGGCTCTCCCGCGCCAGCCTGCCCGCCACCCCGGGACAGCTCGTGGTGCGCTCCGACGGTGCCTACGTCGTCACCGGCGCGCTCGGCGGTGTCGGCATGTCCGTGGTGCGCTGGCTCGTCGACAACGGCGCCGGCCGGCTGGTGCTCAACGGCCGCAGCGGGCCGTCCGACGAGGTGCAGTCGGCGCTCGACGAACTGTCGGGGCGCGCCGAGATCGTCGTCGTCACCGGAGACATCGCCGTCCCGGGCGTCGCCGAGCGGCTGGTCGCCGCCGCCGAAGAGACCGGAAAGCCGCTGCGCGGCGTGATCCACTCGGCCGCCGTGCTGGAGGACGAGATCTTCGTCGGCCTCACCCGCGAGAGCCTGGACAAGATCTGGGCCCCGAAGGCGGCCGGTGCGCTGCGCCTGCACGAGGTCACCGCCGACAAGGACCTCGACTGGTGGGTGGGCTTCTCCTCGATCGTGTCGCTGCTGGGATCTCCCGGCCAGGCCGCGTACGCGTGCGCGAACGCATGGCTGGACGGGCTGGTCGCGTGGCGCCGTGCGGCGGGGCTGCCGGGGATCGCGATCAACTGGGGCCAGTGGGCCGACGTGGGTCTGGCCAGCACGCTGCGGTTCTCGGTGCTCGACCCGATCACCCCGGCCGAGGGCGTCGACGCGCTCGGCGGCGTGATGGCCGCCGGCTTCTCGCGGGTGGGCATCGCCCGGCTGCGGCTGGACCGCGCCGCGGCGGCGTTCCCGGAGATCCACCAGATCGGCTTCTTCGCCGACCTGGTGGGTGAGCTGCAGACCGACGACGTCGACGAGGACTGGGGCGGCGCCGAGGCGCTCAAGGCGCTGGACGCCGCCGAGGTCAACCGGGTCGTGGTGGCGCGGCTGCGTCGCCGTATCTCGGCGATCATGGGCTACTCCGACGACAGCGCGGTCGACGTCGCGCAGCCGCTGACCGAGCTGGGTCTGGATTCGCTGATGGCGGTCCGGATGCGCAACACCATCCGCGGCGACTTCGGCGTGGAGCCGCCGGTGGCTCTGCTGCTGCAGGGCGCTACGCTGTCCGATCTCGCGCTCGATCTGATCCGTCAGCTCGGGCTCGAGGAGCAGGAGTCTGCCGAGCGCCCGAACGCCCTGCGCGAACGGGCACAACAGCGGGCCGCAGCGCGGCAACGAGCCGCATCGCGGCGGAAAGTGGGACCACGATCGTGACCAGCGGTGCCTTGAACAACGCCGACGAACATGACCGAGAGTTGCCTGACAATGCGATCGCGGTCATCGGCATGGCCGGCAAGTTCCCGGGCGCGGGGTCGGTGTCGGAGTTCTGGCGCAACCTGCGGGGCGGAGTCGAGTCGATCGTCGACCTCTCCGAGGACGAGCTGCTCGCCAACGGTGTGACCGAGAAGGCGCTGTCCAACCGCGGCTACGTGCGGCGGGCCGGGCTGATGCCGGGTATCGAGGAGTTCGATGCCGACTTCTTCGGCTTCACGCCGTACGCGGCGCGGATGCTCGATCCGCAGCACCGGCTGTTCCTGCAGGCGGTGTTCCACGCGCTGGAAGACGCCGGCTACGACCCGAAGGAGCTGGAGTCCACCGTCGGCGTGTTCGGCACCAGCAGCTCGAGCGGCTACCTGCTGCACAACCTGATGTCGAACTTCGACCCGATGATGGTGATCGGGCAGGGCGCCAGCTTCGAGATGGTCAACCTGTCGCTGCAGAACGACAAGGACCACCTGGCCACCCGGGTGGCCCACCAGTTCGACTTCCGCGGCCCGGCGCTGTCGGTGGCCACGGCGTGTTCGTCGTCGCTGGTGGCGGTGCACCTGGCCTGTCAGTCCATCCTCAACGGCGAGTGCGACATCGCGCTGGCCGGCGGTTCCTCGCTGCGCATCCCGCACCACGTCGGTTACTGGTACGAGCAGGGCGCGATGGTCTCGCCGACCGGACAGTGCCGCCCGTTCGACGTGCGGTCCGACGGCACGATCTTCGCCAGCGGCGTCGGTGTGGTGGTGCTCAAGGCCCTGGCCGACGCCGTCGAGGACGGCGACCACATCCACGCGGTGATCCGCGGTTCGGCGCTGAACAACGACGGTTCGACCAAGATGACCTACGCCGCGCCGAACGCGCTGGGCCAGGCCGAGGTCATCGCCGAGGCGCACGCGATCGCCGGGGTGGACGCGTCGACGATCACCTACGTGGAGACCCACGGCACGGGCACCCCGCTGGGTGACCCGATCGAGATCGAGGGGCTGCGCCAGGCGTTCGATCTGGCCGAGGAAACCCGTAGCGCGCCTTGCTATCTGGGCTCGGTGAAGTCCAACATCGGCCACCTGGAGACCGCCGCGGGCATCGCGGGCCTGATCAAGGCGATCCTGTGCCTGGAGCACAAGGCGATCCCGGCCACGCTGCACTACACCAGTCCGAACCCCGAGTTGCACATCGACCGCGGACCGTTCCGCATCCGCAGCCAGGACGGGCCGTGGGAATCCGACGGCATCCGCCGCGCGGGTGTGAGCTCGTTCGGTGTCGGCGGCACCAACGCCCACGTCATCCTCGAAGAGGCGCCGTACACCCCGGCGCCGGCGCCCGCGCCGTCCCGGCCGCAGGTGCTGGTGCTGTCGGCGCGCACCGAAGAGGCCCTCGACCAGTCGCGGGCGGCGCTGGCGGCTCACCTTGCCGCGTCGGACGAGGCCGGTGACGAGGTCAGCCTGCCCGACGCCGCGTACACGCTGAACCGCCGGCGCAAGGAGCCGCTGCGGCTCGCCGCCGTGGTGCACGATGCGGCCGATGCCGCGACGGTGCTGTCGGCCTCTCACGCAGACGGGGCGACCGACAACGTGTTCGTCGGCCAGGCGGTGTCCGACGCCGACGGCTCGGCTGAGCGGGTCGCGTTCCTGTTCCCGGGGCAGGGCGCCCAGCACGTCGGCATGGCCCGCGGGCTGTACGACAGCGAGCCGGTGTTCGCCCGCCACTTCGACGAGTGCGCGAGCGCGTTCAGCGACGAGATGGGTTACGACCTGCGCGCCGAGATCTTCGACGGGGTGGGCCGCAACCTGGAGCACACCGACCGGGCCCAGCCGGCGCTGTTCACCGTCGAGTACGCGCTGGCCAGGCTGGTGCAGTCCTACGGTGTCGAACCGGCGATCATGGCCGGGCACAGCATCGGCGAGTACCCGGCGGCCACCATCGCCGGCGTGTTCGACCTCGACACCGCGGTCAAGGTGGTGTCCAAGCGCGCCAAGCTGATGCACGCCGCCCCGCGCGGGGTGATGGTCGCGGTGCCGCTGAGCCCTGCGGCGGTCGCCGAACACCTGACGCCGGACGTCGACGTCGCGACAATCAACGATCCGGGCAGCTGCGTGGTGGCCGGCAGCGAGGACGCGATCCGGACCTTCCAGGCCGCGCTGGCCGAGAAGGGCGTCGCGGCCCGGCGGGTGCGCACCTCGCACGCGTTCCACTCCCGGCTGATGGATCCCGTCGTCGCCGAGTTCGGCGCCTTCCTGTCCGGGGTGACGCTGCGCGAACCCCAGATCCCGTTGCTGTCCAACATCACCGGGACCACGATGACGGCGGCCGAGGCCACCAACCCGGCGACGTGGGCCCGCCAGATCCGGGCCACCGTCCGCTTCGCCGACGAGCTCGACGCGCTGCTGACCGCGCCGGACCGCGTGCTGGTCGAGGTGGGCCCCGGCGGCACGCTGACGTCGTCGGCCGGGCGCCACCCGAAGTGGGGTGAGCGCCACCGCGCCGTGCGGCTGATGCGGCACCAGGCGCAGAACCGCAACGACCACGACACGTTCCTGCTCGCGCTGGGCCAGCTGTGGGCGGCCGACGTCGAGGTGGACTTCGACCAGGGCACCGAGGCACAGCACACGCTGGTCACGCTTCCCGGTTATCCGTTCGCCAAGCAGCGTCACTGGGTGGAGCACAACGCCAACGCCGCGTGGCTGGCCGGCGGAGCCGGCGGCAACGGGATGGCCGCCGCGGCGGCCTCGGCCGGTGCGGCCCCCGCGGCGGCCGGCGGCGGGTCGACGGTGGAAGCCAAGCTGCAACGCATCTGGGGGCAGTGCCTGGGCCTGTCGAACATCGACCGCAACGCGAACTTCTTCGAGATCGGCGGCGACTCGCTGATCGCGATCAGCGTCGCGATGACCGCGGGCCACGAGGGCCTGGACCTGACGCCGCAGGATCTCTACGAGAACCAGACGGTGTCGTCGCTGGCCAAGGTGCTCACCGCGCGCTACGCCGAGGGCGGCCTGGCCCGCCAGACGCTCGACGATGCGGTGCACCCGCCGGTCCCGCCGAACGTGGCGTACTTCCTCGAGCACGGCCTGCGCGACATCGGACGCTGGCGCATCCCGGTGATCCTCGGGCTGCGCCCCGATGTCGGCGAGGACGACGTACGCGCGGTGCTGACCGCGGTCACCGACGCCCACGACGCGCTGCGCGTACACCTGGTGGAGCGGGCCGGCACCTGGGATCAGCGCATCGCCGAGCCCGCCGAGTTCACCGAGCTGGTTTCCCGGCAGCTGCCCGACGGGGTGGCCCAGGGCAGCCCGCAGGAGCGGGAGGCGGTGCTGGCGTTCCTCGACGAGCAGGTGCGCGAGCACCAGGTGGTGGTGCCGCTGACCGCGACGTTCATCCGCGGCGCGGCCGGCAGTGCGTCGTATCTGGCGCTGAGCCTGCACGGCATCGCCGGCGATGACGTATCGCGCGACGTGCTGCTCACCGACATCTTCACCGCGTTCAGCCAGCGGATGGCCGGCGAGGAGATCGCGCTGGCGCCCGTCCCGGCGTCGTGGCGGGAATGGTCGCAGCGCTGCGCGGGGCTGGCCAGCCATCCGGCGGTGCTCGACAGCCGCGACTACTGGTTCGAGACCGCGCGCAGGTCCACGCTCAGCGTGGCCGGGCCGGAACCGGGTGAGCGTCCCGGCGCCGACGACGTGGCCCGGATGTCGACCGCGCTGTCGGCGACCGAGACCGGCGAGATCGACGACGCCCGGCGGCGGTTGCGCCTCCCGGTCGAGGAGATCCTGCTGGCCGCCCTCGGCCGCGCGGTCGCCGCGACGGTAGGGGAGGGCGCGGTGACCGTCGATCTCGGCGGCCGCGGCCGCTCGGTGCTCAAGCCGGACGTCGATCTGCAGCGCACGGTGGGTTGGTTCACCACCGTCCACCCGGTGGTGTTGTCGGCGTCCACGCACAGTTCGGCCACCCAGTCCCTCGACGAGGTGCGGGAGACGCTCAAGGCGGTTCCGCACTACGGCATCGGCTACGGCCTGCTGCGCTACCTGTACGCGCCGACCGCGCGCGTGCTGGGTGCCGGCCGTCCCGCCGACATCCTGTTCTCGCATGTCGGCACCATCCCGGACGTGCCGGCCGAGCAGCCCGACGACGCCCCGGTGCGGTTCGACTCGGACACGGCCATGCCGATCCGCGACGCGCTGCCCGGGCTCGGGCACGCGCTGGAGCTGCGGGTCTACCGCACCGGCGGAGTGCTGCACCTGGATTGGTGGTATGACAGCCGCCGGCTCGGGCCCACCGATGTGGAATCCTTTGCCCGGCAGTACTCGACGGCGCTCCTGGAGGTCACCCGGGATGCGCTCGCCGAGGAGGACAGCGACGCGGCCGGCGACGAGCTGGCGCTGGTCGATCTGTCGTGAGCGGTTTTCAGGAGAGCGCATGACCAGGTCCGACAAGGCGGTGGTCGTCGCCGGCATCAAGAAGTCCTTCGGCTCCGTCCAGGCGCTGCGCGACGTCAGCTTCGAGGTCGAGCGGGGCGAGGTGCTCGGTCTGCTCGGCCCCAACGGGGCCGGCAAGACCACCACCGTGAACATTTTGTCCACGTTGATCAAGCCGGACAGCGGACGCGCGCTCATCGCCGGCCACGACGTCGTCAGCGACCCCTCCGGCGTGCGGCGGGCGTTGATGCTGACCGGCCAGCACGCCGCGCTGGACGATTTGCTGACAGGTCGCGAGAACCTGCTGATGTTCGGGCGGCTGCAGGGTCTGACCAAGAAGGTGGCCAAGCAGCGGGCCCAGGAACTGCTGGAGCAGTTCGACCTGGTGCAGGCCGGCGACCGGCCCGTCGGCAACTACTCGGGCGGCATGAAGCGCCGCATCGACATCGCGTGCGGGCTGGTGGTGCGCCCGGAGGTGGTGTTCCTCGACGAGCCGACCACCGGCCTGGATCCCCGCAGCCGGCAGGCGATCTGGGAACTGGTCACCGACTTCAAAGAGGCCGGGATCGCCACGCTGCTGACCACGCAGTACCTCGAGGAGGCCGACCTCCTCAGCGACCGCATCATCGTCATCGACAAGGGCACCGTGATCGCCGAGGGCACCGCCGACCAGCTCAAGGAGCGCACCGGGGGCACCTACTGCGAGATCGTGCCCCGCCAGCTCGGCGACGTTCCCGAGGTCGCCCGCATCCTCGGTCCGTTGCTGCCCGCCGCGAACCGCGCCGCGATCAGCGACTCCTCGGACCGGATCTCGATGCCGGCGCCGGACGGACCCAACACGCTGATGCAGGCGCTGCACCTGCTCAGCGAACACCACATCGAGCTGATGGACATCGCGCTGCGCCGGCCGTCCCTCGACGAGGTGTTCCTGGCGCTGACCGGGGACAGCACCCGCGGCCGGGACGGCCAGTCCGACGACCTCGTGGCCGCGGACTCGTGATCGGACAGTCCATCATCCCGGCGGACCCGCGACCGCCGGTCTCCAACATCCAGCAGTGGTGGGTGCTGACAATCCGGATGATCACCCCGACCCTGCGCAACGGGGAGCTGGCCACCCAGATCATCGGCTCGATCGTCTTCACCATCGGGTACTACCTTCCGCTCAAACAGATGATGGGCGCGGTGCAGCCGCTGAGCAGCTACGCGCAGTACCTGACGCCGCTGATCGTGCTGCAGGCGATCTGGTTCGCCGCGATCTCGGCGGCGTTCCGCTCGGCGACCGACTCCGTCCAGGGCATCAACCGCCGCTTCCGGGCGATGCCGATCCCGGCGATCACCCCGCTGGCCTCCCGGATGACCGCCAGCATGTACCGCTGCTGTGTGGCGCTGGTGGTCTCGGTGGCGTGCGGCCATGTGATCGGCTTCCGGTTCGACAACGGCGTGCCGGGCCTCGTCGGCTTCGTCGCGCTGGTGCTGCTGATCGGCGCCGCGCTGGCGCTGATCGGCGACCTGATCGGCATCGCTACCCAGAACCCGGAGGCGACCGCGCCCATGATGCTGATCCCGCAGCTGACGCTCGGGCTGGCGTCGGTGGGTCTGCAGCCGGTCGAACGGTTCCCGGACTGGATCCAGGGCTTCGTCCGCAATCAGCCGCTGTCGCAGTGGGTCTACGCGCTGCAGGCCCTGGCCGGTGACAGCTCCGGTGCCGCGCCGGAGGCGAACTGGTCGGTGCTGTTCCCGGCGGTCGCGTGGGCGGTCGGCTGCATCGTCGTGGCGCTCACCCTGCACCTGTGGGTGACCAGGAAACGGCGGTCGGAATGACGCTGGAATCCTCGGAGCCCCTGGTGACCGCCCCGTACCGTCCCGGTGGCAGGCACCGCCGGGAGAAGATCTGGGAGAACTCGCCGAAGCGGCTGCTGCCGCAGGTAGGTGTGCTGACCTGGCGCATCCTGCGCCGCTGGAGCCGCGACCCGGCGACGCTCGTGCAGTCCTTCGTGATGCCCGCGGCGTTCCTGGTGGCCCTGGACATCGTGCTGGGCGACGTGCTCGAAGAGGTCACCGGGCACAGCGGCCTCTACGGCCAGGTGCCGCTGGTCGCCCTGGTCGGCGGAATGACGGGGGCGATCATCGGCGCGGTCGGCATCATGCGCGAGCGGGAAGTCGGGTTGCTGTCGCGCTTCTGGGTCGTCCCCGTGCACCGGGCCGCGGGCCTGCTGTCGCGGCTGGCCGCCGACTTCGTCCGCATCGTGGTGATCACGCTGGTGGTGATGTGCGTCGGCCTGGCTCTCGGGTTCCGGTTCGAACAGGGCGTCCTCGCCGCGATCCTGTGGGTGTTCATGCCCGCGCTGTTCGGGGTCGCGTTGTCGGCGGCGGTGCTGACGCTGGCGCTGTTCTCGTCGAACACGATCGTGCCGCAGGCCACCGAGATCGTCATCGCGATGCTGATGTTCTTCTCGATCGGGTTCGTGCCCCTGGACCAGTACCCGGAATGGCTGCAACCGATCGTCGAGCACCAACCGGTCAGCTATACGATCGAGGCCATGCGGGGCCTGTCCCTGGAGGGCCCGATCGCCGAGCCCGTGCTGTTCTCGGTGTTGTGGGCGGCCGGGATCGCCGCCGTGTGCGCGGTGCCCCTGGCGATCGGATACCGCAAGGCCAGCAAGCGTGGCTGACGGGCCCGTGAGACCCACCGAGACCGATACCTTGACCCCGGGAGTCTGACACTGATGTTTCCTTCATCGGGTATCCGCAAGCTCGCGCGCAGCGAGGAGATGTTCGCCGAGACGCACAACTTCATCGGCCTGGCGGCGCACGTGAAAGGCCCGATGGACGCCGACGCGCTGTCGGACGCGTTCGATCTGCTGCTGCAGGCCCATCCGGTGCTCGGCGGGCATCTGGAGCAGCTGCCCGACGGCAAGTGGGAGATCGTGCTCGACGACCTGATGCACCCCGGCATCGAAGTGGTCGAACTGTCCGGCGACGCGCCCGCGCCGCCGCTGCTGTTCGACCAGACCGTGTCGCTGGTGCATCTGCGCCTGACCGTCCGCGACGGCGTCGCTCAGCCGACGCTGTACATCCACCACAGCCTGGCCGACGGCCACCACCAGTTCAGCCTCGTCGAGGAACTGTTCTCCACCTACACCGACCTCGTCACCACCGGCACCGCCAAACCGATCCAGGTGCACCCGGCGCCGGAACCGCTGGAGGTGATCCTGGCCAACCGCGGCGTGGAGAAGCGCACCCGCTCCGGCCTGGAACGGCTGCTGGCCGCGATGTTCGTCTACGACCTGCCGCCGTCGCGGCGCGCCCCGTCGGAGGTCAATCCGGTTCTGCCGCAACTGGTCCCGATGGCGTACTGCACGCTCTCCGAACAGGACACCGAGAAGATCATCGCGTTCTGCCGGGCCAACAAGCTGGGCCTGAACAGCCTGCTGTCGGCGGCCGTGCTGATGGCCGAGTGGAATGTGCGCAACACCCCGAACATCCCGGTGCCGTACGTGTACCCGGTGGACCTGCGCTACCTGTTGTCACCGCCGGTGTCGGCCACCGAGAGCACCAACCCGGTGGGCATCGCGACCTATCTGGCCGAGATCGAGGCGGGCACCGACATCGCCGAGCTGGCCCGCGACATCAACGACACGTACAAGAAGGACATCGCCGAAGGCGTGATCCAGCAGAGCTTTCTGCACTTCAGCCCGCAATACGTGGGCAACCCGCCCGGCCTGCCCGACGTCGTCATGTTCACCGACAACGGCATCGTGCCCCCGCTGCGCACCCCGCCGGACATGGAGGTGGCCGCCAGCCACGGCGAGTTCTACTTCGCCGTGGGCGCGGGCATCGAGATCTACACCAGCAAGATCTTCAACGGGCAGTTGATGATCGAATACCACTCGCACGGCCCCGACCGTGAGAAGTCCGTCGCGGCGATCGAGACGCAGCTTCGGGGCGTCGTGGCCAAGCGCTCCGGTGCCGGCTGACCGGTCAGGCCTGCCGGGTAGGGTCCCCGTACGCGTAGCGGTGGTACTGCAGTGCGTTTCGCAGCGGCGGCAGCGCCCGCACCGCACGCTTGGCCGCCTGCAGCCCCTTACCCGTCTTGGCGTAGGTCTCGGCGTCGAAAAACGTTGTGGCGGCGAGCAAGCGGATGTCGGGCAGCTTGCCGAGGATGTCTTGCGGGTCGTTGACCGCCCAGTACAGCACCGAACCGGAGGTGCGCACCAGCGACTGCGTCTTCTGCGATTTGATGGCCAGCCAGTTGAAGAAGTCGATCTGCAGTTCGCCGACGCCGAAGCGGTCGATGAAGCGGCGCAGCAGCGCGATGCCCTCGTCCTCGGTCAGGTACATGCTGATGCCCTCGGCGATCAGCAGCGTGGGCCGGTCGGCCGGGATCTCGTCGAGCCAGTTCGGCTCGGTCGCCGGGGTCGCGATGAGCTGGTAGTTGGGCCGGCTGGGGTAGATCTGCTCGCGCAGCGCGATCACCTCGGGGAAATCCACGTCGTACCAACGGACGTCGGGTCCGGGGTCGACGCGGAACACGCGGCAGTCCAGGCCGCAGCCGAGGTGTACGACGGTGCACTCGGGGTGGGCGGTGATGAACTCGCGGACCCAGCGGTCGTAGAGCGCGGTGCGGACCGTGAACAGCGGAGCCCACTTCGGGGTGATCTCCAGTTCACGCCAATCGAAGTCGAGCTTGTCGATCGCGGCCTTGGCGAACCGGTCGCCCAGGATGGGGCGGTCGAAGTCGGCGTCGAGGGCCTTCAGGTACAGGGTCGACAGCATGGTCTTCGCCGGGCCAGTGAGGTCGACCGGAACTTTGTTGCTCACGTGTGTGAGGCTATTCGCAAAGGGCCCGGCGTGGCACGTCGGGTCGACGATGATGACGAGAGGATGGGCCGACCGTGACTCAATCGGGTCCGCCGCGGGTGCTGATGCTCTACTACAGCTACACGGGACAGTCCAAGAAGGTTCTCGACGCCGCCGCCGACGTGTTCCGCGACCGGGGATACGAGGTGACCGAGGCGCCGATCGAATTCACCGACCCGCGCTACGCGCAGCGATTCTCCCGGTTCCCGATGCACCGGGTGTGGCCGGAGTTCTTCGGCATGCTGCCTGCGCAGACGCTGCAGCGCACCGGCGACATCCGCACCCCCGACGCGGTGCGGCGCAACGACTACGACCTGATCTGCATCGGTTCGCCGACCTGGTGGGACACGGTGTCGATGCCGCTGCGATCGTTCCTGAAGTCACACGAGGCGCGGAATCTGCTGGACGGCAAGCGGTTCGCGGTGTTCGTGGTGTGCCGGCGCAAGTGGCGCAAGAACCTCGCAGGGGTGCGAAAGCTCGCCGAGAGCAAGGGCGGCCGCTACGTCGACGGCATCCACTTCACCTACCCGGGCGGGGAACTGCCGTCGATGCTGTCGCTGACGAGTTATCTGGGGTCGGGGGAGTACAAGGACCGCTACCTGGGTGTGAAACTGCCCCCCACCAACATCAACGACGAGCATCTGGAGGAGTCGCGGCGCTTCGCGGCCCGTGTCGCCGACAAGGCGTTCGGCAAGCAAGCGCGGGGGAACTGAGGCCGTGCCCCGTTCCTTCGACGTGACGACCGAGGCTGCCGCCGGGGTCGCCGACGTGCTGGCGGCGTTCGCCGAACGCGACTACTGGCTGGCCCGGCTGGCCGCCTACGGCGGCGACTCGATGCACCTGGATGCGCTGGACGCCGATGCCGGCGGCACCGTGGTGGTGCGCACCACCCAGGATCTGCGCCAGGACATGCTGCCCGGCGCGATCGCGCGGATGCTGCCCGGTGACACCAAGATCATGCGGACCGAGACGTGGCGGCCGGCCGTCGACGGGCGCGCGCAGGGCGACTTCACCATCACCGCACGCGGGGTGCCCAGTTCGGGCTCGGGCACGATGGTGCTCGCGCCGGTCGCGGCGGGATCGAGCCTGCGGGTCAGCGGCACCCTCGAGGTCCGGATCCCGGTGGTCGGCGGACGCATCGAACGCTACGTCGCCGACCTGATCGGCAGGGAGGTGCCGCAGATGCAGCTGTTCACCGCCGAGTGGATCCACGGGAGGGCCTGAGCGTGCCGGAACCGATTCCGACCACGGCCGAGGCGCTGGCCCGGCTGGACATGCCGTTGGTCGAGGCGATGATGACCCAGCGGGCGATCCGCCGGGTGCTGCCGGATCCGGTCGACGACGAGATCGTGCTGAAGTGCCTGGAGCTGGCGCTGCGGGCGCCCACCGGCGCCAACGGGCAGAATTGGGAATTCGTCGTGGTCAAGGATCCCAAGATCAAGCGCAAGCTGCAGCGCCGCTACCGGCTGGCGTGGCGGGTGTTCCACCGCACCTCGATCCGCGACATCGCATCCTATGACGAGGAGATGGCCAAGAGCGTGCGGGCCATCGAATGGCAGCTCGAGCACTTCCATGAGATTCCGGTGCTGGTCATCGCGTGCCTGCGGCTGTCCGCCCGCGACGGCAAGGTGCCGTATGTGCCGATGCCGCATGCGGCGGCGTCGGCGTTCTTCGGCTCGATCTACCCCAGCGTGCAGAATTTGTTGCTGGCAGCGCGGTCGATGGGGCTGGGCGCGTCGCTGATCACGTTGCCGCTGTGGAGTCTGACGTCGGCGCGCCGGGTACTGAAATTGCCTACGGAAGTAACGCCGTGCGCCGTGGTCCCGCTGGGTTGGCCCCGGGGCCGATACGGTCCTACCACGCGTAGACCCGTCGACGAAGTTGTCCATCTGGACCGCTACGGCAATCGGGCCTGGTTCGGGCCGAATCGGACGAAAACGCACTGAACGTATTGACGTAGCCGTCACGATTTGCGGTTCGACACGCGGTGTTTGCACTTTGCTAGACAATGCGGTTGCTGGTCGGTTACGTTCCTTGCCGTTGGGGGACAGCATTTTCACAGACTTCGAAGGGGGCGTCATGCCTGCTGCCGTTAAGCCATACATCACGGCGGGCGTGGCGCTGGTGGGGGCCAGCGTCATTTCCGTCACTCCGATCGCACCGCAGGTGATCGCCGAACGCGCGACCGATCGGTACGTCGCTCTGACCGCGGCGGCGAGCAACATCTGCGACAGCGAGCCCACGTCGGCGCTGTGCACCGACACGGGGGCCTCGGATGTCGCGGTGACCAACAGTGCGGTGTTCGGCGACTCCTCGCTGCTCTACATCCCGGGCAATCTGTTCAACGCGTTGTTGAGCATCCCGGCATGGGAGATCCAGGCGATGGACCGGCTGGCCGACGCGATGATCGGCACCGGCAGCTGGCAGGTGTGGGGGCCCACCAACGTGTTCGGCTTCGACGAGTGGGATCCGCCGAAGCTCAAGGCGTTCATCGACGTGCTGATGCCGTTCCAGCCGTTCTCGTCGGTGCTCGGTGAGCAGATGAGCGTGTGGGCGCAGGCCAACCTGCCGATGAACTCCGGCTGCGCCGGCACGCCCGGGGCATGCCCCGACATGAGCATGCTGCTCGCCGGCATGTTCAAGGTCCCGGTGTCGCAGCTGTACGAGGGTTACACGTTCCCCGAAGCGGGTGAGCAGGGCTCGACCAACCCGTTCGACGGCTCGATCGTGCCGTGGGCCGGCACCACCGTGAAGCTGGAACCGTGGGGTCCGTTCAAGAACTCCTGGGAGTGGCTGACCACCCCGCCGAAGCCGGTGGCCAGCGTGCCGCTGTCCGATTTCATCCGGGTGCCCCTCAAGCTCGCCAAGTCCCTGTTCGACGCTTTCAACCCGTTCGTCCAGAACAGCAGCATCTTCAATCCGCGCAACGGGCTGCTGGCCGTGGTGGCCAAGGCGCTGGCGCCGCTGTTCTGCAAGAGCTGCGATCTGGACAACCTGTACGACAACCCGTGGCTGGGCGAGAATTACGAGCCGCATCCGCCGCTTCCGGAAGACGTGACAGGCGATGCGGCCCAGTCGGACGGTGACTCCGACGAGTCGGGCTCCGGCGCCGATCCCGCGCTGCAGCCGCAGGGGGCCACTCCGGAGCCGGACGAGCAGCAGACCGATCCCGAGTCCGCGGCCGTCACCAGCCTGCTGAAGAAGTTCCAGGCCGCAGGCGCCGAGGATTCGGCTGCCGGGGACGCCGGCGAGGAGCCCGCGGAGGGTGCCGGCGAGGAACCGGCCGAGGAGCCCGCGGAGGAGCCGGCCGAAGAACCGGTCGACGAGGCCGAGGGCGCCGACGACTCCGACGAAGGCGCCGGCAAGCACCGCCTCGACGAGGGGGACGACTCAGCGTCGGTGCAGTCCATCAAGGACAAGGTGGAGGCCGAGAAGGACGCCCCCGAAGACACCGACACCAAGGACACCAAGGACGCCGGCGACTCGGGTTCTGAGGATTAACCGCGGGGACGACTAACCGCGGCGCGCTGCGGCTTTCCGCAGCGCGGGCAGCAGCAGTGCGCGCGGGGTGAAACGCCCGCCGAGTCCGGTCAGTTTCGGCATCAGCCCGGGCACGACGAGGCGCTTGCCCTCGCGCATCGCCGCGATACCGGCTTCGGCGACGTCCTCGACCGAGACCGCAACCTTGCCGCCCGGCGGTCGTTCGCCGGCGATCTCCCACCATTCGGTCGGGACCGGTCCGGGGCACAGCGCGGAGCAGGACACGCCGGTGCCGTGCAGACCTTCGTGCACGGCCTCGGAGAACGTCTGCACGTAGGCCTTGGTCGCCGAGTACACCGCGGCGCCGGGGAGCGGTTGAAAACCGGCGATCGAGCCGATGTTGAGTACCGCTCCACTACCGCGCCGGATCATCTCGGGCAGCGCGGCGTGGGTGAGCTCGGTCAGCGCGAGGACGTTGACGATCACCTGGTCGCGTTCCCGCTCCGGGGGGAGGTGCTGGAGCAGCCCGTTGGTGC
This sequence comes from Mycobacterium sp. 4D054, assembly GCF_052245755.1. Classification (NCBI taxonomy): domain Bacteria; kingdom Bacillati; phylum Actinomycetota; class Actinomycetes; order Mycobacteriales; family Mycobacteriaceae; genus Mycobacterium; species Mycobacterium sp. 4D054. The sequence continues at coordinate 64,727 of NZ_JBQQCF010000007.1, read as the reverse complement.
CGAACCCCGCGCTGTTCACCAGCCCCGCCACCGACCCGGCGCGCAGCCGCTCCACCGCCTCGGCGCGGCCGGATTCGGCGTTCAGATCCAGCGGTAACAACTCCACCGAAATCGAACGGACACTTCGCAATTCGTCGGCCAGCGCGTCGAGCCGGTCACGTCGTCGCGCGATCAGCGTGAGGTGGTGGCCCCGCCGGGCCAACCCACGGGCGATGTGTTCGCCGATTCCCGACGAAGCGCCGGTGATCACGACGGTGGTGCCTGGACTGGGCTGGGCAAGGCTCATGGGCGGCGATAGTACCCAGGCCGCCGTATACGCTGAGCGCGATGCTGGAGGTAATCGACAAGGGATCGGTCAGCGAATCTCACCCGGTCCCACTGCTGTTCGTCCACGGGGCCTGGCACGCGGCGTGGTGCTGGGACGAGCACTTCCTGGACTTCTTCGCCGGACGGGGCTACCGGGCGCTCGCGGTGAGCCTGCGCGGGCACGGCGGCAGCGGCACCGACAAGAAGCTCAAGGATCTGACCTTCGAGGATTTCATCGCCGACATCACCGCCGCCGCGGACACGTTGCCGACGCGTCCGGTCATCGTCGGACATTCGATGGGCGGGGTGCTGGTCCAGAAATACCTGGAGAGCCGCGACGCGCCGGCCGCGGTGTTGATGGCGTCCATGCCCCCGACAGGTTCGCTGCGGTCCGGGCTGCGGTGGATCAAAAGTCACCCGTGGCATTTCGCCAAGCTGACGGTGACCGGAAGATCACTGCCCTATGTCAGCACACCCGCGCTGGCCAGAGAGCGGTTCTTCTCCCCGAACACGCCGGAATCCGTCGTGTGCCACTACGCGGGACGCCTGCAGGAGGAGAGCGCCCGGATGGGGCTCGACGGTCTGGTGAAGCGGCCACGTCCGGACCGGGTGCACGCCCCGGTGCTCGTTCTCGGCGCCGCCGAGGACGGCGCGGTGACCCGGGACGAAGTGCGGGCGACCGCCGCGGCGTACGGTACCGACGCGCACTTCTTCCCGGCGATGGGGCACAACATGATGCTCGAGGCCGGGTGGAGGGATGTCGCCGGCCGCATCGACACCTGGCTGCGCGACCGCGGACTGTAGACACCGGCTTTGCCGCCCGCCTGCCCCGCGATTGCCACACCCATAATGACGCCGGCGTCAGCAAACGGCCCGGCGGACCCTCGCCCGCTGTGGGCCGCGGCGTCCGGCCACGGCGCGCAGCGTGCATCGACCGTCCCGACGTCCGGCGCCGGGGACCCTCGACGGGGTGGCCGCGCGGGCTGCGGCATATCGGTGGGGCCCGCCGCCGGACACTCCGTAGAGCATGCTCCTGGCGGTCGCGGCGCTGCCGGGAAGCGGCCATTCCGGGGCGCGAACCCCCGCCACCCTCCGATGTGTGATCAAAAATGTTGCCGGACAACCTATTTGCGGGCGTCCCGAGCGGGCGGGGCGGCAGAGCCGGTGCGGCCCCCAGATGCGCGGCGCACCGGCTCCGACCGCGGCGCGACACGCCGGTCCACGCTCCGCGAGCCGGCCGGAGAAGCGCGTCGCGGTGTTCAGCAAGCCTGCCCGCAGCCCTGCAATACGGCCTCTGCGACGTCGGTCCAGGGGGCGTTTCCGCATGAAGAACATGGTGCCGCCAGGCCGCCTCGCCGCCGGCACAAACGCCGCGAATCTGGCTGCCGGCCGCGCAACCGCGGCAGCGCTGGAGGAGGGTTTGCTGATCCGTCTACCAAATCGAGACCTTTGGGGTATTCTCCCTTCGTCAGGGATCGTGCCTACCGTGCAGCTTTGACAGATCGACGCCCCCGGGGGCCGGTCACACGCGACGTGCGTCGCCGGTGATTGCCCAGGTGGCGCCGTTTTGTGAGGGCACCGGGGGCGTATTGGTCGGCGCGCGTCCCCGCACGATGCCAACTGCGTGATCCCGCCCTTTCCGGGCGGGATCATCTGCACCTCAGGAAAGGGACGTTAGTGAATCGAGCGACGAAGACGGCGCTGACGGCGGCTCTGCCGTTCATGATGCTGCCGCTCACCGTTGCCGGACCGCTGCCCACGGCCGCCGCTGCGGCCGTCGAGCTGCCCCCCGGTCCGGCCACCGTCCTGCACACCGGTCCGACCCCGTGGTCCACACCGACCAACTTCGGCGGGATCATCTGCGAGCTGGAGCGCGAGTGCCGCGAGGTGTACTACCAGTACGTGATGCCGCTCGGGACGTTCGAGCCGGGGCTGGCCGAGAACGTCAAGACGATGAACTTCGCGCTGAACAACACCGAGGGCAACAAGGTCGCCTACGGGTTCAGCGGCGGCGCACGTGTGGTCTCCAAGTGGCTGGAGGACAACGCCGACTCCACCGCGATCTCGCCCGAGGAACTGTCGGTCCTGCTCGTCGGCAACGGCGGGCGAAAGTACGGCGGCATCAACGGCTGGTTCTACCGCGACTCGCTGATGACCCCCACCGACACCCCGTTCTCGGTGACCGACGTGGCGCGGGAGTACGACCCGATCGCCGACTTCCCGGACAACCCGTTCAACCTGCTCGCGCTGGCCAACGCCATCTCGGCGTTCGGCAACGTGCACATGAAGTACTCCGAGGCCGACCTCAACGCGCCGGGCAACTATGTCTGGACCGAGGGCAACACCACCTACGTCTTCATCCCCACCGCCCAACTGCCGCTGCTGGCGGGGCTGCGCACCTGGGGGATGGGCGCGCTGGCCGACCAGCTGGAAGCACCGCTGCGGGCGATCATCGACAAGGCCTACAAGCGGGACTACCTGGCGGACGCCGAGGTCATCGGCGAGTCGGACGACGAGGACGACGCCAACCCGGTGCAGCCGGTCGCCGCGGCGATCCCGACCGGCCCGGGCGAGGCCTGCTCGGGCTACAACACCGACGGCTGTGACATCGAGAAGGATCAGTCGTACACCCCGATCACCGCGCCGAATCTGGAGAACGCGGCGTGGCAGAACGTGCTGCCGAACCTGTTCAACGCGCTGATCAGCGTGCCGCGGGCCTACCTCGACGGGCTCAACGACCTGTCGCACGCACTCGAGGTGACCGGCAGCTGGTGGGTCTACACGCCCACCAACGTGCTCGGCTACGACCCGGCCGACCCGCCGAAGATCACCGCGGTCACCAACCTGCTGATCCCGTTCAAGCCGCTGTCGAACGCGCTCGGCGAGCACGTGTCGTGGTGGGCCAAGGCCAACCTGCCGATGGACGCCGGCTGCACCGGCACCGCGCCGCCCACCTGCAAAGACGCGAACTCCATCCTGAGCAAGATGTTCCTGGCCCCGATCTGGGACCTGGTCAACGGTTACAAGTTCCCCGAGCTGAACAATCCCGTCAGCGAGGAAGAGGGCGCTGCGGGCGAGGAGATCCCGGGCCAGACGGGCGCCCCGGTGCCGTGGTCCGGCGAGGCCGTCCAGCTCAACCCGTGGGATCCGGTGTACAACACGCTGAACTACCTGTTCGCGCCGCCGGAGCAGAACCGTCCCGAGCCGATCACGTTCACCGAGGTGGTGGAATCGGTGGTCCGCTTCGGCAAGGCGCTGTGGCTGGACTTCAACCCGTTCGTACCGGGCAGCTTCCTGTGGAAGGGCTACCCGTACACGCTGGTGACCCCGTTCATCAAGCCGTTCGTCAAGCTGCTGTGCCCGTCGTGCGACCCGGAGAACCCCGGGGACCCGACGCCGTTCAGCGATGCGCCGGAGAACGCTGAGGAGCAGGGCGTTCAGAGCACCGAGGGCGCCGAGGACACCGCGCTGCTGGCCTCCTCCACCGAGGCCGCCGACGAGGGCACCGCCTCGGAGGAGGGCACCGAGCAGGACAGCGTGGTGAACACCGCGGTCAACGACCTGCTCCAGAAGTTCAAGCTCGCCCCGCAGGAGGAGGAAGCGGCCCCGGTCGACGAGAAGTCCGGCGACGAGGCCGGCCAGGAGCAGCCCGCCGACGAGGTCACCGACGAGACGCCGGCGGCCGAGGACGAGGGCAAGACCGAGACCGGAACCCCGGCCGAGACCAAGCCCGACACCGGGGTTGACGAGGGTAAGGACGAGGCGGGCGATCCCACCGAGACCGAGTCCGACGCCGAATCCGATGCCGCGGACGAGGACCAGGACAAGGGCGCGGTGTCCGAGGACTCCGAGAAGCCGTCGACCGGCGGTAAGCACCGCAAGACCGACACTGCCGACTCCTCGAACGAGTCCACGTCGGGCGCCGACTCGAACAAGGAGAGCGCCGGCGCGAGCAGCGGCGGCTCTGATTCAGGCGAATAGGAAAGCCTGAAGCGTTGAACGTAGTATCGCCGGAGTGAGCACGGAGCAGTTTGACGCCGTCATCGTCGGGGCAGGATTCGGCGGGATGGGTGCGGCGATCCAGCTGAACCAGCTGGGTTACCGCAACATCGCGATCCTCGACCGCGAGGACGACTTGGGTGGGACGTGGCACGTCAACCGTTATCCAGGCCTGACGGTTGACGTCCCGTCCACCACCTATTCGTACTGGTTCGAACCGAACCCGTACTGGTCGCGGCTGTATGCGCCGGGCTCGGAACTCAAGACCTACGCCGAGCACGTCGCCGACAAGTACGACCTGCGCCGGTACATGCGGTTCAACACCGTCGTCGACGGCGCCCGCTGGGACGACGAGGCCCAGGAATGGGTGGTGTCGTTGACCGGCGGTCAGACCCTGCGGTCGCAGTTCCTGGTGCTGGCGACCGGTTATCTGTGTCAGCCGAAGAAGCCGGACATCCCCGGCATCGACACGTTCGCCGGGACGGTGCTGCACGCCCAGGAATGGGACGACGACTATTCGCTGCGGGGCAAGCGGGCCGCGATCATCGGCACCGGCTCGACCGGCGTGCAGCTCATCCCGAAGCTGGCCGAGGATGTCGCCGACCTGACGGTGTACCAGCGCACACCGATCTGGGTGATGCCGAAGTTCGACCTGTCGTTCGGTCCCCGGACACAGCGGATCTTCGCGAAATTCCCTGCGACGCAACGTTTTGTGCGGCTCTCCAGCGACATGTTCATGGACATCATGACCACGCTGGCGATGTGGAAGTTCCGTCAGCTGCGACCGATCAACACCGCGGCCGCCAAGATCGGGGCGCTGCACCGGTTCCTGGCCATCCGCGACAAGGATTTGCGACGCAAGCTGACACCGGATTACGACTTCGGGTGCAAGCGACCCACGCTGTCGAACGTCTATTACCGCACGTTCACCAAACCCCATGTGCACCTGGAGACCGGCGGCATCGACCACATCGAACCGGACGGCATCGTCGGCAGGGACGGCACCAAGCGCGTCATCGACACGTTGGTGCTGGCCACCGGGTTCGATGTGTGGGAGTCGAACCTGCCCGCCATCGAGGTGATCGGCCGGGACGGCCGTGATCTGGGGAAGTGGTGGCGCGAGAACAGGTTCCAGGCCTACGAGGGTATGACGGTGCCGCAGTTCCCGAACTTGGTGACCCAGGCCAGCCCGTACGCGTGGGTGGGCATGTCCTGGTTCGACACCGTCGAGTACCAGATGCGCCACATGAAGCGGCTCTTCGGCGAGCTGCAGCGCCGGGGTGGCCGCACCTTCGAGGTCACCGAGGAGGCCAACGCCCGTTTCCTCGAGCGCATGCTGACTCTGCTCGACGATTCGGTGTTCCGGCTCGGCGACTGCACGAACTCGCGGTCCTACTGGTTCAACAGCTCCGGCGAGGCGCCGCTGTTCCGGCCGACGTCCATCCGTCAGGCGGTCAAGGAGCAGGAGAGATTCCCGCTCAGCGACTACGCGATAGCCTGATAGTTCACTAGCTCACCAGAGGTAAGGGGTGACGGAATGGCGACGGCCACCACCGATCCAGTGCGGCTCCCGCCGGGTCCGCGGATTCCCAAGCTGATCCAGGGCGCGGCCGTGCTGACCCAGCGCTACGGTGCGATCGCGGCGCTGGGCCGCAAGTACGGCCCGACCTTCACGCTGAACATCCCGGTCTTCGGCGAGACGGTGGTCATCAGCGACCCGGTGCTGGTCAAGGACCTGTTCAGCACCCACCGCGACCTGGTGGGCCGGCCGCAGAACAACCTGGGCGGCGACGTGCTGGGGCCCGGTTCGATCTTCAACCTCGAAGGCGATGAGCTGCAGGCGCGGCGCAAACTGCTGCTCCCGCCGTTCAACGGCAAGAGCATGCGCGGCTACGCGAGCATCACCGAGGAAGAGGCCGTCCGCGAGATCCGGACGTGGCCCGAGGGCGTGGAGTTCGAGACGCTCGAGCCGATGATGCGCATCACGCTCAACACCATTCTGCGCGCCGTGTTCGGCGCGGAGGGCGAGCAGCTCGACGAACTGCGCGTGCTGATGCCCAAGGCCGTCGAGTTCGGTTCCAAGATCGCGCTGATGCCGTCCATCGTGCGGCGCGACTTCGGTCCGTGGAGCCCGGGCGGCAAGTTCGCCGGTTACCGCAAGCGGATGGACGAGCTGCTGAACTCGCTGCTCGACGACGCGCGTGCCGACCCGAACTTCACCGAGCGCAACGACGTGCTGTCGCTGCTGCTGCAGGCCCGCTACGACGACGGCTCACCGATGCCGGACTCCTACATCCTCGACGAGCTGCTCACCATGCTGGTCGCCGGGCACGAGACCACCTCCACGCAACTGGCCTGGACCATCGAGCGGATCCGCCGCCACCCGGAGCTGCTGGCGCGGCTTACCGAGGAGGTGGACGCCGGCGGCAACGAGCTGTTGCTCGCGACGATCGCCGAATCCCAGCGCACCCGTCCCGTGCTGACGGCCGCGCTGCGCCGGGCTCGGACGCGGATCCAGTTGGGGGAGTGGGTGATCCCCGAAGGGGACACGATTCTGGCGAGTACCCAGCTGGCGATGGCTGCCGAGTCGAGCTTCCCCGATGCCGAGAAGTTCGACCCCGACCGGTTTCTCGGAAAGGCGCCGAACCCGTTCGCGTGGATCCCGTTCGGCGGCGGCATGATGCGCTGCATCGGGGCGTCCTTCGCGACCATGGAGATGGAAGTGACGCTGCGCGCGATGCTGCGTGAGTTCACAATCGAGCCGACCACCGAACCCGACGAGAAGCCGCACAGCCGCGGTGTCACCGTCACACCGGCGCGCAACGGCCGCGTGGTCGTGCACCGTCGCAAGAACTCCGCGCCCCGCAACGCGGACTCCGTGTCGGTCGCCGAGAGCAGCTAGAAGCGATACTGCAGGATCCGCGCCTTGCGCGCGATCGCCGGCACCCGGTGCGACAGCCGGCCCGCCAGCCGCAGGCCACCCGGAAACAGCGCCGCCTCGGGCCGCTGCATGACGCTGGCTTCCTCCAGCAGGGCGAGGTCGGGGTTCCAGCTCTCGGGCCGCCGAGCGTCCTTGAAGCCCGCGAAATTCCACTGGTCGTGCGGTGAGTTCGTCTTGCGTGCGGTGGCCACCCTGCCGACCAGCCGGTTGAGCCTGCTGACCGGCCCGTAGTCGTTGAAAGCGATGACGCCGGAAGCGAAATGGCCGGTGACGCGGCGCAGTATCGCGATGACGTCCGACTCGTCGAGGAACGCGACCAGACCGTCGGCGAACACCATCGTCGGCCGGTCGGCGGGAATCGCGTCGGTCCAGCCCGGTTCGAGCAGGGACGCCGGCACCGGATGGTCGTGAGTGGGAAGCAGTGCCTGACGGGTGGCGATCACGGCGGGCAGGTCGACGCTGTACCAGTCCACGCCGGACGGGGGATCGATGCGCAGCACGGCGCTGTTGAATCCGGCGCCCAGGTCGACGACGACGGCGTCGGGATGTTCGGCGATGAAGCCGCGGATGCGCTCGTCGAGCATCTTGGCTCGCAACGCCACCAACGGCACCACACTCGGTGTGGCGGCCAGCGTGGTGAAGTCATAGTCGATCTGAGCCACGGTGGCCGCGGCCCGGTGGTCACCGAGGATTGGATGGACGGCTCTGCTGTCGGTTGCCCGGCAGTACTCGGTGAGCAACGCGGTCTGTTCGATCGAGGTGAGCCCGCTGACATCCATACCGCCAGCCAAGCACATCCACCGGGACGGCAGGCAATCGGTGACTACTCGCTGCCGCCCGAGTCCTCACCGCCGGACTTCTGCCCGTCCGAATCCTTGTCGTCCGCCGTCGCCGCCGAGGAGTCGTCCGTCTCGGGGGCGGCGTCGTCGTTTTCGGTTTCGGCGATTTCAGTTTCGGCGATTTCGGTGTCGTCGGCCTCGGTGTCGTCGATCTCTTCGTCCTCCACCGCCGGTTCATCGTCGCCCAGGTCGTCCGACCGACCGAGGTCGTCCCGGTCCTCGTCGGTCGACACGAACTGCGCCGTCGGTGCGGTGCGGGCCGCATCGACCGTGTCGGCGCCGCCCTCGGGGGCCGGTTCCGCCGGCGGCTCTTCAGGGCCGGGCTCGGCCGGCGGATCCTCTGGTTCAGGTTCAGGTTCAGGTTCTGGCTCGGGTTCGGTGGGCATTCCCGGCTGCGCAGGCAGATAGGACCGGTCGTAGGCGGACTCGACGATCTCCTTGAGCGGACCGTTGAGCGCGTCGGCCAGCTTGATCAAACCGATCCAGCGCAGCGGCTCGAGCAAGGGAAGATTCTCGGTCGGGATGAAGACGTATGTCGTCCTGCCTTCGCGCCAAACGTAATTCGCCGGGTCGTAGAGGTCGACCTCCTCGTAGTTAGGGTGAACGAACGTAAAGCCGGCGAACGCGTTGGCCAATGCGAGCAAGTTCAGCTTGTCCGGGAAATCGGCCGCCAGATCGTACTGGCGCGCGACGTCGAGCACCTCGTACTCGCTGTCGGGGACCACCTGGCCCCAGTCGACGTGCGCACCACCGTGTTTGCGGCCGGGATTGCCGATCAGCACGAAGCTGAGATTCTCCGGGCTCGGCGCGCCCTCGGTGCCGCCATACTCAGCGATCCAGTTCGCCGCCACGCGGGCGCCCTGGCTGTATCCGAAGACGATCTGGCGCGATTGCCCGGGATCCGGCATCGGCTGGCGCAGCGCGGTGTCGAGTCGATCCACCCCCTGTGACCGGAGCAGGTACGGGTACGGCACCGGCGAACAGGAGCGCTGCGCGGCGCAGACCTCGCCGTGCAGGTCATCGTCATTGCCTCCGGGCAACAGGCTCAGCGTCAGCACCCGCGCCTGCTCGGGCAGGTAGGAGAACTCAGCCGCGGCCTGCGGAGCCGACCCGACGGCGTGGAGTACCACAACAGGTGCCGCCGCGGCGGCGGCCGCCGCGAGCCATCTGGCCCGACGCCGCCCCCCGCGGTCCCCGTCGCCTCCGCAAGCCGTTCCGTTCCCTCCACTTGTCGTCATTGGCGCTCCCCCCAGCACTCATATCCCATTCGTTTGCTGATTGGCTTGAGCGTACGCGTGCCGCGTCATGATCACCTGCATTTGGTGGCACCGTCACAGGGAATCGTGTCCTGGGCCGTTCAGTCACCGAGGAGTAACCGCTCATCGCCTTCGGCAAACGTGAATTTCGTTTGCTGGCTACCGGAACGGTGCGCGCTACCGTACCCGGTCTGCGACGAAGTTCGCCGCCTCCTCGACCATGCCGTTATCGACATAGGAGAAGTGCGCCGGCAGGTTGAATCCACGCGAGCAGAATGGATCGTCAAGGCTGCACAGGTCGATCGACTTCGGCCCGTAGGCGCCGCTCATGGCGGGCAACGGACCGCCACCTCGGATGTCGCGCAACGGATTTCCGAAGACGGCCACGGCGGCGACATGGTCGGCGACGTGCGGCGGCATCGGCGTGGGGGTGAACCGGCCCAGCGGCCGCGGGTCGACGGTGATCAAATCGATGACGCCGGCGCCCTGCGACATGCCGCCCAGCACCAGCTTGGTATCGGGGCAGTTGGCGGCCATCCACTGCACCCGGCCGGACGCGTCTGCTGCCCCGAGCGGCGCCGATTCATCGAAGTCGAAACCGGCCGGATAGTTCACCGCATATGCGCCCACCGACTTGCCGCCGACCTTGGGCCGCAACGCATTGACGAAGGCGTCGCCGACCCAGCCGAGACCGGGCTCGGCGCCGGTTCCTCGTGCGAAGATCACCTCGATGTCCGGACACGGGTCCGCCGCCGCGGTCGGCGCCGCGACCCCGGTCTGCCATAACCCGGCCGAAACCGCGACTGCCGCACCGACACTGCCGAGAACGCGCCTCACCTGCATGTGTCCATGCTGTCACATCGCTGTGAGTGCACCGGCCGAACCACCTCTGAGCAGCGCGTTCAGGCGAAGGTGTAGTCGGTGAACGGGAAGTTGTCGTTCTCGCGGTTGGTCTGGTTGGTCGACGCGGGACGAACCAGCGTCTCCCCACTCGGGCTGAAGTAGTAGGAGCGCGAGCGTGAGCAGTCGCCCCGCCGGAACACCGTCTTGCCCAACAGCTTCGACATCCGCTCGCTGAACCGGGTGGTGGCGTCCTCGGTCACCTCGAACGTCGTCGCGTCGCGCCGCTTCAGCTCACCGAAGAGCCGATCCATGTGGCGCATCTGGTATTCCATGGTGTTGAAGTAGGACAACCCGCTGGTGGCGTAGGGTCCGGCCAGGCTCAGGAAGTTCGGAAAGGCCGGTACCGTGACGCCCTGGTAGGTCTTGAAGCCGTTGTCGCGCCACCATTTTCCGAGATTGCGGGCATCACGGCCGATCACCTCGATCGCCGGGATGTTCGCCTCCCAGATATCGAACCCGGTACAGAGCACCAAGGTGTCGATCTCGTTCTTGGTGCCGTCACAGGCCACGATGCCGTCGGATTCCACCCGCTCGATTCCGGAGGTCTGCAGGTGCACGTGCGGCTTGGCCAACGTGCGGTAGTAGGAGTTCGAGTACGTCGGCCGCTTGCATCCGAAGTCGTAATCCGGCGTCAGCTTGGTGCGTAGCTCCTTGTCCCGGATCGACACGAACCGCAGGGCCTGCGAGAGATAGGAGGCGCCGACGTTGAGCTGGCGGAAGTACTTGTAGTTCAGCACCGACAGGATCATCATCACTTCCAGATTCGCGTCGGTGGTGAACCGGAAGGCGCGCTGCAGCAGCGGAATCCGGGTGAACAGCCGGCGCACCAACGGCGGGATCGGGAAGTCGAACTTGGGCACCACATGGATCGGCGTGCGTTGGTACACGGTGAGCTCGGCGGCTGACTTGGACAGCTCGGGGATCAGCTGGACGGCGGTGGCGCCGGTACCGATCAGTCCGATGCGCTCACCGGCGGGGGAGTAGTCGTCATCCCAGTCCATGCTGTGCACGATGCGGCCCGCGAAGTCCTCGATACCGGGGATGTCGGGGGTGCGGGGCTGCGACAGGTAACCGGTGGCGGTGATCAGGAATCGCGACGTCAGCGTCTCGCCGTTCGACAGCGTCACCTGCCACTGCTTGGCGTCCTCGTCCCAGCGCGCGCCGTCGACGGCGCTGTTGAACCGCATGTGCCGGCGCACGTCGTACTTGTCGGCAACATGCTCGGCGTAGGCCTTGAGCTCACTTCCGGGAGCGTAGAGCCGGGACCACTTCGGATTGGGCTCGAACCAGTACGAATAAGTCGCCGACGGGATGTCGACAGCCAGCCCCGGATAGTGGTTGACGTGCCATGTTCCCCCCAGATCGTCCTCACGGTCGACGATCAGGATGTTGTCGTAACCCATTTTCCTGAGCTGGATCGCGGCGCCCATGCCGCCGAATCCAGCTCCTACGACGATCGCGTCGTATTGCGCATCCATGGCCATCAACGCTACCTCACAGCAAATCAAGCCCCCGACCAGTGGATCTTAGGCCGCCGGCGTCGAGAGCGCTTGTCGGTCGCCCTCGGCACACCACGAAGCCCCGGCGTGTGCCGGGGCTCCGGGCGGGCGTCCGAGACGTCGGCGGCCTCGAGTTTCGGGGAGGCTACTCCGAGGAGCCGGAGTCAGACGACCCAGAATCACCGGACGACGAATCCGCCGACGAGTCGGAGTCCGAGGAGTCTGCGGAGTCCGCGGAGTCCTCGGATTCCCCGGCCTCATCGTCGTCCTTCGCGGCCTCGTCGTCCGTGCTCGTCTCGGTGTCGTCGTCGACGGCGTCGAGGTCCTCGACGTCGTCCTTGACACCGGTCGTGTCCTTGGCGCCATCGCTGCCCTCGACCGCCTCCACCGGCTCGGCGGCCTCGGTGACGTCCTCGGCCTCCTCGGCGGGAGTCGCGTCGACGACGTCGTCCTCGGTGACCGGCGCCGTGTTGAATGCCACGCGGGCCACGCTGGTGTCCACGACGTCGTTGCGGCTGTAGCCCTTGTCGATCTTGGCCTTCAGCTCGGCCTCTCGCGGCGCGAGGAACGGCAGCAGCTGAACCAGCGGCAACTTGGCGGTCGGCACCAGGTAGTTCGTCACCTTGCCGCCCGCGTCGTTGTACTCGACGCTGGTGATGTACTCGTCCTTGAGGTCGGCGAACATCATCGGCACGTGCACGAAGATGCCGCCGGCAATGGCGTTGGCGACCGCCAGGAAGTTCCACCACCGGTCCGGCAGGTCGGCCAGGCCGTCGTACTCCCCGGTGACCACCTTGACCTCGTACTGCGAATCCGGCGCCGGCTGGTAGGTGTAGTCGTACCGGCTGTTGTAGCGCGCCTTGTTGATCAGCTTCTGCCGGCTGGAGTCGGCGACCACGATGAAGGTGAGCTCGTCGGCCTGCGGCGCGTTGGGATCCTGCGCCAGCTGCCGCAGCACCTCGGTCACCACCAGCGAGCCGGCGGACAGACCGACGATCTTGACCTGCTCCTTGGGCAGCAGGTTGCCGTCGGCGTCCCGTTCGAGCTTGCCGACGGCGGTGCCGATCGCCGCCTGCAGGTTGGTGATGCCGATGTTGATCGACTGACCCAGGGTGTAGGTGCTGCCCGTATAGGGCTTCGCCTCCGCGGGCCACCCGATGCTGACCCGCTCCATCCCGTGCAGCTCGTCCTTGAGGATCTGAGCCATCACGAGATCGTGCATTGACGGTGTTGCCAGACCGCCGACGACAAGCCCTGACGGGCTGCTCGTGCCCGCCGCGGCGGTGGACAGCGCCAGCGCCACCGAAGCAAAGGCGGTGCCGGCTGCTACTCCCGCCTTACGAAAGCCTTTACGCATGTGATCTCCCCGATGTGTAGCGATGACGTGATCCGCCGTCTCCGACGCGACAGAAGCATATTGCGCTTCCGTCAACCTTTGCGCAGCAAAATCTGCATATTTCTAATTGACGTAGATGTAGCAAAATTGCTTTATATTGCTGTTATTCGCTGCTATGCATTCTCTACAATGGTAGAGAATCTCATTTAACCGCCACCGGCGAAAGGTCGCGTCTCACCTGCGTGAGCCCAGTCCGGGGCTTGACATGCAGATTTAGGTACTAGACGTGCCTACTTGGGCCGATACCAGACAAAATTACATCGACGTGAATTGATGCTGTATAGTGCGTCAATATTTGCAATCCGCTCGTAGCTGGCCACCGGCCCGCTAAAAAAATTAGTTGGTCTGTACCAACCCGATCAGCACAAGATCGACAGTGAGCAGACCCGACGGCCCGCGACGTAACCCCGCGATGGTGGCGTGTCCATGCTGTGATAACGGGCGCGCCACCCGCGGTTCGCCTACCGGATGCGCCAACCCCGTCCGCGGCAAAGCGATCAGCAGCTGTACGCCTGGAATCGGCCGGTATGCCGCCGCAAGGCCTGCCATCCGCTTGCGACGGCTAAAGCACCAGGTCAGGATGCGTGCGATGCGCGACGATGGCCGTGCATGCCACACCCGCCTGCCCCTGCACTTGATCAAGTTTGCTACAGCGGTCGCTCCCGGCGCCCGGCTCCGGTACAGTGCTGTTCGTTTGACGGGGGTCAAGCAGATCGGCAGTCGCGACGGCCGGCTGCTGCGGGCGCCACCGGAGCACGGCTCACCCATGGTCCACGAGGAAGGCACTCTCTTGAATAGAGCGACGAAGGTTGCGATGACCGCGGCTGCCCTGCCGTTTGCTGCGTTCCCGCTGGCATTCGGTGGTTCGATCGCCGCGGCAGCCCAGATCGTCCCGGACGGTCCGGCCACCGTGCTGCATCACGGTCCGACCCCGTGGGCGATGGATGACAACCTCGGCGGCGTTCTCTGCGAGGAACCCAAGGTCTGCACTGCGGTGAACTACCAGTGGATCCTGCCGCTCGGGACGATCGAGCTGGGGGTCACCGAAAACGTGCGAGCCCTCGATTTCGCGATCAAGAATCTGCCGTCGGACCCCGGGGCGCCCGAGGACAAGATCGTCTACGCGTTCAGCGGAGGCGCGAGGGTGGCCTCGGTGTGGCTCAAGAACCACGGCCGCGACCACGAGGGCAGTACCGCGACGCCGGCGCCGGACGATCTGTCGTTCGTCCTGATCGGTAACGGCGGGCGCAAGTACGGCGGGCTCAACGGCTGGTGGTACGGCGATGCGCTGCTCACGCCCACCGACACCGACTACGCCGTGGTCGACATCGCCCGCGAATACGACCCGATCGCCGACTTCCCGGCCAACCCGTTCAACCTGCTGGCCCTCGCCAACGCGATCGCGGCCTTCGATTACGTCCACATGGCTTACGACGAGGTCGATCTCGACGATCCCGACAACATCGTGTGGACCGAGGGCAACACCACCTACGTCCACGTGCCGACCAAGAATCTGCCGCTGCTGCAGGGTTTCCGCGATTTCGGCCTCGGCTGGCTCGTCGAGAGCTGGGAGGAGCCGCTGCGCGCGATCATCGACCAGGCCTACGACCGCACCTGGCTGGAGGGCCGCGAGTCGCAGGGCGGGCAGCAGGCCGCACGCGCCGCCGTCGACGCGGCGGCCACCGGCGACCGGACGGCCGACGACGCCGCTGACGAGGTCACCGACACCGCGGCCGAGGTCACCGCGGTGGGTCATGTGAACGGCGCCGGCGACACCACCGAGGACGACACCGCCGAGCGCGACTCCGGCGACCGGGACGAGGACGCCGGCGTCGACGAGACCGTCGTCGACGAGACCGGCGTCGACGAGACCGGCGTCGACGACGCCGACCCGTCGGTATCGGTAGACGAGGACACCGCCGCCGACACCGAGGCCGACTCCGGGACCGGTGAGTCCGACGACGCCGCCACCGCCCGAGACGCCGCGGATGACAGCGATTCGGGGCCGAAGGGCAGTGATTCCGGCCACGGGAGCGGCGGCGAGGCCTGAGCCGGATCCGGCGCGGCCGCTATCCTTCCCGGGTGGCATCCGTAGACGCAGCACGACTGTCCGGGAAAGTCGCCTTCATCACCGGCGGCGCATCAGGGATCGGTGCCGCGCTCACCGCCAAGCTCGCCGGGGCCGGCGCGCAGGTGTGGATCGCAGACCGTCAGTACCAGGCCGCGCAGAGCCTCGCACAACAGCTGCAGGGAGTCGGCGCGCCGGTGCACGCGGTCGAACTCGACGTGCGCGACCCGGCGGCGTTCGGCGCAGCGGTCGGCAGCACCGTCGACTCCGCCGGCCGCATCGACTATCTGTTCAACAACGCCGGTATCGGCATCGGCGGCGAGGTCGACACCCTCACCCTCGACGACTGGACCGACATCATCGACGTGAACCTGCGCGGCGTGATCCACGGTGTCCAGGCTGCCTATCCGATCATGATCAAGCAGGGCAGCGGCCACATCATCAACACCGCGTCAATGGCCGGGCTGGTCACCACCTCCGCGCAGGCCGGTTACTCGGCGACCAAGCACGCCGTCGTGGCGTTGTCGAAGACGATGCGGGTGGAGGCCGCCACGCACGGCGTGCGCGTGTCGGTCCTGTGCCCCGGTGTGGTTCGGACGCCGATCCTGTCCGGCGGGGCCTACGGCCGCAACACGAGTGTCAGCCGGGAGAACCTCGTCAAGCTCGGCGAGGCGCTGCGCCCGATCGACGCCGATGTGTTCGCGGACAAGGCCCTGCGCGCCGTGCTGCGCAACGAGGCCATCATCGTGGTGCCGCGATGGTGGAAGGCGCTGTGGTATCTGGAGCGACTGTCACCGGGGCTGTCGATGCGCACCGCCGCGGTCGCGCTCAAACGCACCCGCGAGGTGCAGTCAGCCGTACCGCCGCAGTAACGCCCGTTCCTTGCGCGGACTCAGCGCCGCCAGCCGGACCTCGCCGCCGTAGTGCGCGACCACCCGCCGGTCCATCACCCGCCGCCACAACGGCGGGACGAGCGCCAGCAGCACCATCGTGGCGTAGCCGGACGGCAGTTGGGGAGCCTCGTCGGCGTGGCAGAGCGCCTGATACCGCCGATGCGGATTGGCGTGATGGTCGGAGTGGCGCTGCAGATGGAAGAGGAACACGTTGGAGATCACCGAGTTGCTGTTCCAGCTGTGCGCCGGGCGGACCTGCTGGTAGCTGCCGTCGGGACGGCGCTGCCGCCGCAGTCCGTAGTGCTCCAGGTAGTTGATCGACTCCAGCAGGCAGATCCCGATCACCGCCTGGCCGAGCAGCCACGGCAGGACCTGCACCCCGAACACGGCGACCAGCACCGCGAACAGCGCCGCGGTCATCGCCCAGGAGTTCAGCGCGTCGTTGCGCAGGCTCCACGCCGACTTTCCGCGGCGGGCCAGTCGGCGCCGCTCGAGCGACCACGCCGAGCGCAGGCTGCCCAGGATGGACCGGAACAGAAACGCATACAGGGTCTCGCCGAGGCGCGAGCTGGCCGGATCCTCCGGGGTGGCGACGCGGGCGTGGTGGCCGCGGTTGTGCTCGACGAAGAAGTGCCCGTAGCCGGTCTGGGCCAGCGCCACCTTGCTGAGCCAGCGTTCCGACCGCGCCCGCTGATGGCCGAGTTCGTGGGCGATGTTGATGGCGACGCCGCCGATGCCACCGACAGTGAGCATCAGGCCGATCTTGTCGGGCAGGCTCATCGTGGCGGCTTCGGCGTTCCACAGCCAGCAGGCCAGTGCCAGGGACAGGTACTGGGCGGGCAGGTAGAGATAGGTGGCCCAGCGGTAGAAGCGGTCGTTCTCCAGATGCGTCAGCGCGCTGTCGGGCGGATTGTCGGAGTCCGGCCCGACCAGGAAATCGAGCGCCGGTATCACCACCATCATCAACGCCGGGCCGGACCACCAGAACCCGCCCCACCCGGTCAGTGTCGCGGCGGCCCAGGACATCGGCACCAGCGTCGGAATCACCAGGCCGAGCAGCCAGACGTACCGCTTGCGGTCCCGCCAGGCTGGAGCAACCTCCGACACCAGACCTTTCCGTACCTGAGTGCGCTGCTGGATCGGCATTGCCCGAAGATTCCTCCTCTTAGCCGACGGTCTCCTGATCATCGCAACGGCGAGCGACGATTGGGTAACGTCGTCATACCATTGGAGCAAGCCAGGGGCAATCGTGTGAGCGAAGCAAGCCCTCGGCGCGCTGTCAGGCAGGTCCCATGGTACCGATTGCTGGCCGACACACGGGGACCTCCGGCCACGCGCGTTTCCGGTGGCCGCCGCGCCGCAGTGCAGCAAAGCTGCCGATCGTGGGCGTTCAGGACATCATCGACGAGATCGCGGCGGCGAGTTCGGGGGAGTCCGACGAACCGAGGAGCTGATAGCTGCCGCCGGTGATCTGCGCGACCGACTCCCAGGTGGGCCGGTCGGCATCGTCACCGAAGTCGATGATGTTGACCGCCACCGGACGATCCGGGTTGAACGCCCCCCGGATGTAGTCCTGCAGGCCCGCGGGACCCAGCGATTGGTCGGTGTGGGGGCCCGCGGTGATGACCAGGACCGAGTTCTTCTGCCCTTCCCGGTATTTCGACAATGCGTCGGCGTAGACCAGCCGCAGGGTGGTGAACGACACCGCTCCGCCTCCGGAAGGATTCTGCGCGTCCAGTGCTGCGGTGAGCGCGTCAGCACGCGGGGTTCCGTCGACCTGGTCGGCCAGGGGTCCGAGGTCGACCTCCGGGCGCCCCTGTACACCGTCGAACGTCCACAGCCCCACAGCCGAATCGGGCGGGAGCACCGCCAGCCGGGCTTTGAGCGCGTTGATGACGTTGCGCAGGCGCGGCGAGCCGCCCTCGTCGGTCGGCATCGACTGGTCCAGCATCACCGTGACGGTCGGGCTCTGTAACGGGGTGGTCAGCGTCTCGGCGATCGTGGTGCGCAGCGCGTCATCGCCGACCTGCAGCGGCGCCGACACCGGCGCGAAGTCAACGACATCGCTGGCCGGAGGGGCGGCGCCCTCGACCCGGAACCCGGCGTTGGCCAGGTCGGTGAGCTGCTCGGGTTTGCGCATGAACCGCGCGAACTCGCTGGCCGCGGTGACCTGCTCCTGGGACAGCCAGTCCCCGGCCAGCAGCACGGTCGGGAAGTCGGCGGTCGGGGTCGGCCCCGGCGGGATCCACGCGGTCAGCTTGTTCTTGGCGTCGGTGAGCGACGCACCGCGTTGGAACACCCGCTGTTCGGTGGTGGCCACCGCGTGCACGGGCGCCGCGGCGGGATCCGGGGCGTTGACGAGGGCGTCGAGCGCGGTGTCTGCGGTGCGGTCGGCCAAGTCGGGCGCGCGGGACATCACGGTGCTGACCGCCCCCAGGCCCGCGCTTGCGCTGGCGCCCGAGGGCGCCGCGGCGGCGGCGATCGCCTCCGCGGCCAGGTAGGACGCGTCGCTGTCCGCCTCGAGCGGCAAGGCCAGCCGCAGCCCGCCCCAGCCGGTCAGGCCGAGACCGTCCAGTGCGGCCGGATCAGTCTGCAGCCTTGGCAGGGTTCCCCAGTTCTGTTGACCGAGAGCGGCTTTGAGCGCAGGAGCGACGGCGAGCACGACGGGGGAGGTGACCAGGGAGCGGCTGTCGCTGACGGTCTCGGCGCCCGTCGCGGCTTCCAGCAGGGCCGCCGACACCGAACTGGCCGGGATCCACAACGCAGGTCGCTCACCCAGGTCGGCCGGCCACTGTTCGGCGAAACCGTTGACCACCTGATCGGAGTCGGCGGACTTGACGCCGATCTTGACGCACCGGTCCCCGACGGGGTCGGCCGTCTCGTTGTATCGCTCGGCGAGCGCCCCAACCGGCTCGGCGATCGCCGGATCGGCGACCACCGCAACCGCGACCTCGCCCGCGACGCACCGGGCGGCCGCCTCATCGGAGCGACCGGACAGCGAATCGCCGACGAAGCGCCACAGGATGACCGCGGCGACCACGACGACCACCGCCACCAGCGCGACGATCACACCCATGCTGACGCCGCGCCGGCCGGGCGTCACCGCACGGTGACTGCCCGTCCATTCGCCGCCCTGCCAGTCACCGCTGTACTGCGCACCGCCGCTCGACGAGGCCGCCTCACCCGCGGTGTCAGGCTCGGACCCGCCGCGCGAGTCGTCCGGATCGGGGAGGCTATGCCGGCCCATGCCAGCCTTCGCTGCACACGCTGCTCACGTCCTTGTTCGGTAACCGGTCGGGGTGGGCTGTCCTGCGTCAGCCAACGTTACTAGCTGCCTTGTACTCCCTGCGCCGGCGATGCAGGATCGGTTCGGTGTAGCCGTTGGGCTGCTCGGCGCCGGATAGGATCAGTTCCTGGGCGGCCTGGAATGCGATGTTGTTGTCGGGATCCGTTGCCATGGGCCGGAAATCGGGGTCCTTGGCGTTCTGCTCGTCGACGACGGCCGCCATCCGGCGCAGGCTGGCCTTGACGTCGTCGGCGGTGATCACACCGTGGCGCAGCCAGTTGGCCAGCAGCTGGCTGGAGATGCGCAGTGTGGCGCGGTCCTCCATGAGTGCGACGTCGTGGATGTCGGGCACCTTGGAGCAGCCGACACCGGCGTCGATCCAACGCACGACATACCCGAGGATCGACTGGCAGTTGTTGTCGACCTCTTCGCGGATCTCGTCGGACTCCCACGCCAGTTCCTTGGCCAGCGGGATGGTCAGCAGCTCGTCGACCGTGCTGCGGCGCTCGCCGGCGAGTTCGCGCTGCACCGCGAACACGTCCACCTGGTGGTAGTGCATGGCGTGCAGGGTGGCCGCCGTCGGTGAGGGCACCCACGCGGTCGTGGCGCCCGCCTTGGGCTGGCCGATCTTCTGCTCCACCATGTCGGCCATCAGGTCGGTCATCGCCCACATGCCCTTGCCGATCTGGGCCTTGCCGGAGAACCCGGTCTCCAGGCCGATGTCGACGTTCTGGTTCTCGTAGGCGGTGATCCACTCGGTGGACTTCATCGCGCCCTTGCGGATCATCGGCCCGGCGTCCATCGAGGTGTGGATCTCGTCGCCGGTGCGGTCCAGGAAGCCGGTGTTGATGAACACGACCCGGTCGGCGGCGGCCTTGATGCAGGCCTTGAGGTTGAGCGTGGTGCGCCGCTCCTCGTCCATGATGCCGACCTTGAGGGTGTTGGGCGGCAGGCCGAGCACATCCTCGACGCGGCTGAACAGCTCGCAGGTGAAGGCCACCTCTTCCGGGCCGTGCATCTTGGGTTTGACGATGTAGACCGAACCGGTCCGGCTGTTGGCCAGCGGGCCGTTGTTGTCGCCGGTGCGCAGGCCGTGGATGCCGATGAGGCTGGTGAACAGCGCATCCTGGATCCCCTCGGGCACCTCTGCGCCGTCCTGCCCGTCGGCGTCGAACACGATCGCGTCGTTGGTCATCAGGTGGCCGACGTTGCGCACGAACAGCAGGCTGCGGCCCGGCAGGGTGAGCTCACCCGACCCGTCCGGGGTGGTGAAGGTGCGGTCCGGGTTGAGCACCCGGGTGAACGTCTTGCCGCCCTTGCTGACCTCCTCGGCGAGGTCGCCGCGGTTCAGGCCGAGCCAGTTGCGGTAGCCGAGCACCTTGTCGTCGGCGTCGACCGCAGCGACCGAGTCTTCGAAGTCCATGATCGTGGTGATCGCCGACTCCAGCACGACGTCCTTGATGCCGGCCTTGTCGGTCGAGCCGATCGGGGAATCGGCGTCGATCAGGATCTCGATGTGCAGGCCGTGGTTGGCCAGCAGCACCGAGGTCGGCGCCTCGGCCGCGCCGAGGTAGCCGACGAACTGCGCGGGATCCTTGAGCGCGACCGACCCACCGTCGTCCAGCGTGGCGGCGAGGTGACCGTCGTCGAGCGTGAGCCCGGTGATGTCGGTCCACGAGCCCGACGCGAGCGGGGCCGCACCGTCGAGGAACGTGCGGGCGTAGGCGATGACCTTGTCGCCGCGCACCGGGTTGTAGCTCGTACCCGGTTCGGCGCCGCCCTCCTCGGAGATCACGTCGGTGCCGTACAGCGCGTCGTACAACGAACCCCAACGCGCATTGGCGGCGTTCAGCGCGAAGCGGGCGTTGAGGATCGGCACCACCAGCTGCGGACCCGCAGTGGTGGTGATCTCGTCGTCGACGCCGGCGGTGGTGATGGCGAAGTCGCCCGGCTCGGGCTCCAGGTAACCGATGTCGGTGAGGAACTGCTTGTAGTCCTCGGGCTCGAATCCGCCGATCACCCGGGCGCGGTGCCAACGGTCGATCTGCGCCTGCAGATCGTCACGGCGGGCCAGCAGCTCCTGGTTGCGCGGAGTCAGATCCGCCACCACCTTCTCGACGCCGGACCAGAAGGTGTCCGGGTCGATGCCGGTTCCGGGCAGCGCCTCGTTGTTGATGAAGTCGTACAGCACGGGGGCGACGCGCAAATTACCCACCGTCACGCGATCGGTCATGATTCCTCCCTCGCTTGACGCGGGCCTGCGTCCCGCCGTTGGCAGTGTCTGTCGGTGTCGACGGTTCAGCTTACCCACCGGTAACAGGGCCTATGCCCCGGTGGCACGGTCCTGCAGCACCCGGGCGCGGTCCAGCAGCCGGGACCGCAGTGGTGCGGCCCGCGTACTGATCTCCTCCTGTGCGCGCGCGTATTCGCCTCTGCCGCCCGGTGTCTCGACCTCGATCGGGTCGAAGCCGTACGCGCGCAGATCATAGGGGCTGGCCCGCATGTCGAGCACCCGCGCGTCGAGGGCCAGCTCGAGACAGTCGAGCACCAGCCCCGATTCGATCAGCGGGCCCAATTTGACCGCCCACTTGTACAGATCCATGCCGGCATGCACGCAGCCCGGCTGCTCGGTGGCGATCTGCGTGTCGCGGGTCAGGTGCCGGGCGTTGCGACCCGCGGCGGGTTCGGTGAAGAAGCGGTACGCGTCGAAGTGGCTGCAGCGCAACGGCATCGACTCGACCACCGCGTCGGTGCCGGCTGCCGAAAGACGCAGCGGGACCCGGTCGTGGCGGACCTCGGCGGCCCGGTAGACCATCGCCCATTCGTGCAGTCCGAAGCAGTTGAACCGGGGCGGCCGCGCCGCGGTGGCCGCCAGCAGATCCGCGATGAACCTCACCGTGCCGCTGCGGCGGTGGAGATGGTCGCGTCCGACGGTCACCCCGCCGTCGTGGCGCACATAGCCGGTTCTGCCGAGATAGCGGTCGGCCTCGGGTCCGTCCAAGACCACCCCGAACCCGGGATGCCACATCCGCAGCCGCGGCGGACGCACGCTGTAGTAGGTGAACAGGAAGTCGTAGACCGGATGGGCCTGCCCGGTACGGCGGCGCCGCAGGTGAGGCGCCAGGATGTCGTCGGCGCGGCGGGCGTGCGCGGCCGCGCATGGGATCCAGGCAGCCTGGGACAGACGGGTGTCAGATGCGGTGCGTGCTGTCACGGACGGTTCCCACCAGGTCCTCGACCAGGTCCTCCAGCGCCACCATCGCGGTCGCGGCGCCGTCGGCGGCGGTGACCAGCGCGAGATGGCTGTTGGTGCGCCGGAGCCGGGTCAGGGCGTCGGGCAGCGGCAGCGACGCCGGCACCTTCGGCAGTGGCCGCACCATCGACGTCTCGATCACCGCGGTGCTGTCCGCCTCCCCGTCGGCCATGATCAGCGGCAGCACATCCTTGATGTGCACGTAGCCGATGAAGGCGCCGTCGGTGTCGGTGACGGGGAACCGCGAGTAGCCGGTCTCCTTGAGTGCCTCCTCCAGCGCGGCGACCGTCGGTCCCGCGCCCTCACTGGCCACCGGGACGGCGCGGATCTCATGCAGCGGTATCGCGACGTCGTTGACCGCCCGGTTGCGGATCTGCAGCGCACGGGTGAGCCGGGTGTGCTCCTCCGGGTCGAGCAGCCCCTCCGACAGCGACTCGGCGATCATCTCGGACAACTCGACGGTGGAGACGGTGACGTCGAGCTCGTCTTTGGGTTCGACCCCGAACAGGCGCAGGGTCGTGTTGGCGCACCAGTTGTAGAACGCGATGAACGGCCGGGCCAGGCGCATGTACACCAGGTACACCGGGATCAGCAGCATCGCGGTGGACTCGGGACCGGCGATCGCGATGTTCTTCGGCACCATCTCGCCGAGCAGCACGTGCAGCGTCACCACGATGGTCAGCGCCACCAGGAACGACACCGTGTGCAGCACGGGATCGGGAATGCCGAGCAGCGCGAACGGCATCTCCAGCAGGTGGGCCACCGCGGGTTCGGCGACCCGCCCGAGCAGGATCGAGCAGATCGTGATCCCGAGTTGGGAGCCCGCGAGCATCAGCGACAGATGCTCGCCGGCCCTGATGACGGTCACCGCGCTGCGCTTGCCCTGTTCGGCCAGCGCCTCCAACCGATCGCGGCGGGCCGAGATCAGTGAGAACTCCGAGGCGACGAAGAACGCGTTCGCCGCGAGCAGGACGAAGGTCAGCAGCACACCGAAGATGTCACCCATCGGCGGGCTCCTTGCGGCCGAGTTCGGTCAGGCGCAGCTGGTCGATGCGGCGCCCGTCCATCTTCACCACCGTGGCAAGCCACCGCACCGGATCCTCCAGCGCTCCGTCCGGGTCGAACGCGGTCAGCTCGACCGACTCGCCCTCCTCGGGGATGTGGCCGAGCTTCTCCAGCACCAGCCCGCCGATGGTCTCGTAATCACCCTCGGGCGCCCGGAACGCCGTGCCCTTGGCCACCTCGTCGATGCGCAGCAACGCCGACACCTGCCAGCCGCGGCCCGCCTGCACCACGTCGGGGGGTTCGACATCGTGCTCGTCGCGCACGTCACCGACGATCTCCTCGATCAGGTCCTCGACCGTCACCATCCCGGCGGTGCCGCCGTACTCGTCGACCACCAGCGCCGTCTGCAACCCGTTGGCCCGCACCTCCGACATCACCGCATCACCGTCCAGCGTCGACGGCACCTTGGTGACGGGCTGCGCCAGCGCCGACAGCCGGGTGGTTGCGCGTGCCGCGGCGGGCACGGCGAACACCTGCTTGACGTGCACTACGCCGATGGTCTCGTCGAGGTCACCGCGGATGACGGGGAACCGGGAGTGGCCGGTTCTGACCGCGGCCTCGCTGAGGTCGACGACGGTGGCGTCGGCGTCGAGGGTGTCGATCTTGGAGCGCGGTGTCATCAGCTCCTCGGCGGAACGGTTCCCGAACTGCAGAGAGCGGTCCACCAGCACTGCGGTCACCGGATCCAGCGCTCCGCTCTCGGCCGACGACCGCACCAGCGAGACGAGCTCCTGCGGTGAGCGTGCGGACCGAAGTTCCTCGGCCGGTTCGATGCCGAGCCGGCGCAGGATCCAGTTCGCGGTGCCGTTGGTCAGCTTGATCAGCGGCGTGGCCAGGAACGAGAACGCCAGCTGCAGCGGTGCCGACCAGCGTGCGGTCGGCACCGGGCGGGCCACCGCGAGATTCTTCGGGACCAGCTCACCGAACACCATCGAGATCGAGGTCGCGATCAGGATCGCCAGGGCGAGCGCCAGGCCGCCGACGAACCGCTCGGGGATACCGATGGCGGCGAGCCCGGGGTGGATCAGCCGTGCGACAACGGGTTCGGCCAGGAAACCGGTGGCCAGCGTGGTGATGGAGATTCCCACCTGCGCACCGGAGAGCTGTGTCGAGAGGGTGCGGTGGGCACGGCGCACCAACTGGTCGCGACGGTCGCCCGAGCGTGCGTTGGCCTCGACGGTGCTGCGTTCCAGCGCGGTCAACGAGAACTCGGCGGCGACGAAAACCGCCGTACCGGCGGTGAGCAGCACGAACGCGAACAGAGAGAGCAGCGAGGTGGCAACGTTCATCGCGATGCCCCGCAGCGCCTGCAGCCGGGTCCGAGGCCCGGCCGACTAGAGGAGGGCTCTGCCTCGCACGGGTCGAGGTCGGGTTGTCCGGCGAATGTGGCCGGCTCGGATGGACCTCCATCCAGTGCCTGCGGCACCTGGTCCCTTTCGTCTGAGATGGCTGACGCGCAGTGCATGCGTTGCGCGAATTCTGCTGAATGTCAACACATGCTAGCGGAATCCGGGCGCGCGCCCACGCTCCCTATTCGTTAGCCGGGCTAATTCGGAGCCAGTGGTACTTTCTACCAAAGATTGGAAAGGCGAACCTAATGTCGATGTCGTTCACCCGGTTGGCAGGCGCGCTCGCAGTGGTGGCCGCGATGCTGGCGTTCAGTGCGTGCAGCTCACAGCCCCAGGGCGAGGACTCCGACAAGATCGTCGTGTACTCGGGCCGCAGCGAGGAACTCGTCGCACCGCTGATGGAGCAGTTCACCGCCGACACCGGTATCGAGGTCGAGGCCAGGTACGCCGGTTCGGGGGAGATGGCCGCCCAGTTGATCACCGAGGGCGACAAGTCGCCGGCCGATGTTTTCCTGTCCCAGGACGCCGGCGCGCTGGGCGCGGTGTCGAAGGCCGGCCTGCTCGCGCCGATCGATGCCGAGACACTGGCGGCCGTGCCCGGCGAGTTCTCCGCCGCCGACGGCACCTGGGTGGGCGTGTCCGGGCGTGCCCGCGTCATCGTCTACAACCCGACGCTGGCGCCCAACCCGCCGGACACCATCGACGCACTGCTGGCCCCGGAGTGGAAGGGCAAGATCGGGTTCGCCCCGAGCAACGCGTCCTGGCAGGCGTTCGTGACCGGCCTGCGTGTGCTGCGCGGTGACGACGGTGCCGAGCAGTGGCTGCGGGCGTTCAAGGCCCAGGATCCGCAGGCCTTCGAGAACAACGTCGCGGTCCGGGATGCGGTGGATTCCGGCCAGGTTCCGCTCGGCCTGGTCAATCACTACTACCTTTACGAGCTGATCCACTCCAAGGGCCCCGACGCCGTGGTGGCCGAGAACAAGTTCATGGCCCCCGGCGATCCCGGCGGCCTGATCAACGTCGCCGGGGTGGGTGTGCTCAAGGCGGCGCCCAACCCCGCCGGTGCGCAGCAGTTCGCGGCCTACCTGGTCGGCGAGTCGGCGCAGAAGTACTTCGCCCAGGAGACCGCCGAATACCCGCTCATCGCGTCGGTGGCGCCATCATCTGAGATGCCCCCGCTGGCCGATCTGAAGCCGCCGGCGGTGGACCTGTCGCAACTCGACGACATCGAGGCGACGCAGGAGTTGCTGGTGAACACCGGCCTCCTGACGAACTGACCTCGGTGGCGGTCACCGCCGGCGGCCCGTTCGGCCCGCAGCCGCCCGCCCGCGCTGCTGCTGCTCCCTGCTTCTCTGGTCGCGGTCTGCACGTTGGTGCCGCTGGCGTACCTGGCCGAGCGCGCACTGGACCGCGGCTGGGGATTCGTCGTCGACGAGCTCGTGCAGCCGCGCACCGCGGCCCTGGTCGGCCGCTCGCTGGTGCTCGTCGCGGTCGTCACCGCCGCCTGCGTGGTCCTGGGGGTCGGACTGGCCGTGCTGGTCACCCGCACCGATCTGTGGGGGCGGCGCGGTCTGGCGGTGGCGCTGACGCTGCCGCTGGCGATGCCCAGCTACCTGCTCGCCTACCTGTGGGTGTCGGCGTTCCCGGCCATCACCGGTTTCTGGGGCGCTGCGCTGGTCCTCACCCTGGTCAGCTATCCGCTCGTACTGCTGACCACGATGGCGGCGCTGGCCCGCGTCGACCCGGCCCAGGAAGAGGTGGCGCGCTCGCTCGGGCTGGGTGGGGTCGCGGTGCTGTTCCGGGTCACACTGCGGCAGGCGCGCGCCGCGATCGCCGCCGGGGCGCTGCTCGTCGCGTTGTACGTGCTCAGCGATTTCGGCGCGGTCGCCGCGATGCGTTTCGAGGCGTTCACCTGGGTGATCTACGGCGCGTACCGCTCCGGGTTCAATCCGTCCCGGGCCGCGGTGCTCTCGCTGGTGTTGATGGTGTTCGCCGTGGCGCTGGTGGTGGCCGAGCACCGGGCCCGCGGACTCGCGGCGGCCTCGCGCCTCGGCGGCGGCGCACCGCGACCGGCGCCGCTGAACCGTCTGGGATCCTGGGGCCCGGTCTGGCTGATGGCGCCCGCGGCCGTGCTGGCCGCCGCCGTTGTCCTGCCGGGTGCCGAACTGGCGCAGTGGCTGCTCACCGCCGGCGCGACCTGGGACTTCGCCGAGTGGGCCGGCGCGCTCGGCGCGACGGTATGGTTGTCGGCCGCCGCCGCGCTGGTGTCCACGGCCGCCGCGCTTCCGTTGGGGGTGCTCGCGGCCCGTCACCGCGACCGGGCGACCCGGCTGCTGGAGGGCGCGAGCTATGTCGCCCACGGCCTTCCGGCCATCGTCATCGCGATCTCGATGGTGTCCCTCGGCGTGCTGCTGCTGCGGCCGATCTACCAGCGCGAGCCGCTGCTGATCCTGGCCTATACCGTGCTGTTCGTGCCCATGGCCATCGGTTCGATCCGTGCCGCGGTGGAAGCCGCCCCGATCCGCCTGGAGGAGGTGGCGCGCTCACTCGGGCGCACACCCCTGCGCGCCTTCGGCACCGTGACCGCCCGCGTCGCGCTCCCGGGCATCTCGGCCGGTGCCGCCCTGGTGTTGCTGACCTGCATGAAAGAGCTTCCGGTGACGCTGCTGCTGCACCCGACCGGCACCGACACGCTGGCCACCCGGCTATGGAACTACAGCTCGGTCAGCAATTACGCGGCCGCCGCACCGTATGCGGCCGCGCTGTTGCTGTTCGCCGCGGTCCCCACGGCGCTGCTCGGGATGTGGGGCACCGACGAGGGGGCCGTGCGCAGTGACTGACCCGACCGCGGTCAGCGCGCGCGGACTCCACAAGTCGTTCGGCGAGCGCCATGTGCTGCGCGGCGTCGACCTCGAGCTGGCCGCGGGGACCATCACCGCGGTTCTGGGGCCGTCGGGCTGCGGCAAGACGACGCTGCTGCGCATCCTGGCCGGATTCGAGGATCCCAACGCCGGGACGGTGAGGATCGCCGGCGAGACGGTGGCCGGGGACGGCCGAGTAGTGCCGGTGCACCGCCGTCGCGTCGGGCTGATGCCGCAGGAAGGAGCGTTGTTCCCGCACCTGAGCGTGGGGGAGAACATCGGGTTCGGGCTGGGCCGCGTCCCCCGCGCGCAAGCGGCCGCCGAGATCGCCCACTGGCTGGACGTCGTCGGCCTGACCGGTCTGGCCGGAGCCCGGCCCCACGAGATCTCGGGGGGACAGCAGCAGCGGGTGGCGCTGGCGCGGGCATTGGCGGCCCGGCCGCGGGTGCTGCTGCTCGACGAGCCGTTCGCCGCGCTGGACGCCGGATTGCGGGTCCGGGTACGCGAGGACATCGCGACGATCCTGCACGACACCGGGACCACCGCGCTGCTGGTCACCCACGACCAGGCCGAGGCGCTGTCGCTCGCCGACTCGGTGGCGCTGCTGATCGACGGTGTCGTCGCCCAGCACGGCGCGCCGAGCGACCTCTACGACTGTCCGGGCTCGCTGGCGACCGCACGGTTCCTCGGCAGCACTGTGGAGATCTCCGGGACCGTGGACGCCGGCATCGCGCACACCACGCTCGGACCACTGCGGCTGCGTGATGCGGGAACCACACCCGGTGCGGCGGTGGTGATGCTGCGCCCCGAACAGCTCAGGTTCGGCACCGGCGCGTCCGGGGCGGCGGGACGGGTGACGGCGCGTCGGTTCTACGGCGCCGACACCGTCGTGCACGTCGAACTCGACGACGGCACCCGCCTGCAGCTGCGCAGCCCGGGGCCGACCGCGCTGGACGACGGTGACGTCGTCACCGTGGAGGTCGCCGGTGAGGTGCTGGCCTACCCGTCACCAACCAGTGGGCAGCGGGTGTCCCTCGGCGAAACCGGCGGCTGACTGCACGCCGAGCACCGCTTTCTCGTGCAACTCCGGCAACGTCGTCGCGCCGACGTAGGTGCAGGTGCTGCGAACCCCGGAGGTGATGTGGTCGAGCAGGTCCTCGACACCGCCCCGCACGGGGTCCAGGTTCATCCGCGACGAGGAGATGCCCTCTTCGAACAGCGCCTTGCGCGCCCGGTCGAACGCGCTGTCGCCGGCGGTGCGCGCCGCGACGGCACGCTTGGACGCCATGCCGTAACTCTCCTTGAAGGGTCGGTCGTCGCGGTCGTGCATCAGGTCGCCCGGCGACTCGTAGGTGCCGGCGAACCAGGATCCGATCATGACGTTCGACGCACCGGCGGCGATGGCCAGCGCCACGTCCCGCGGGTGCCGCACGCCACCGTCGGCCCACACGTGGCCGCCGAGTTCCCTTGCTGCCGCAGCGCATTCGACCACGGCGGAGAACTGAGGCCGCCCGACGCCGGTCATCATCCTGGTGGTGCACATGGCGCCGGGCCCAACACCGACCTTGACGATCGACGCGCCCGCGTTGAGCAGGTCGCGGGTGCCTTGGGCCGACACCACGTTGCCCGCGGCCAGCGGCAGCCGCAAGTCGAGGGAGGCCACCGTCTCGATCGTGTCGAGCATCTTCTGCTGGTGGCCGTGCGCGGTGTCGACCACGAGCAGGTCCACCCCGGCATCCGCCAGATCCCGCGCCTTGGCCCCGACGTCGCCGTTGATCCCGACCGCCGCGGCGATCCGCAGCCGGCCACGGGCGTCGACGGCGGGCCGGTAGATGCCGGCGCGCACGGCCCCGGTCCGGGTCAGGACGCCGGCCAGTGATCCGTCGGCCTCGGTCAGCACGGCGACGTCGATGTGGGCATGCTCGAGCAGGTCGAACACCTTGCGCGGATCAGTGCCGACCGGGGCGGTGACGAAGTCTGAGATCGCGACGTCACGCACGCGGGTGAACCGGTCCACCCCCGCGCAGGACGCCTCGGTGACCAACCCGATCGGCCGATTCTCGAAGACGACGACGGCCGCGCCGTGCGCCCGCTTGTGGATCAGCGCGTTCGCATCCGATACCGAGTCGTCGGGAGACAGGGTCACCGGGGTGTCGACCACGGTGTCGCGGCTCTTGACGAAGTCGACGGTGTGCTTGACCGCCGACAGCGGAAGGTCCTGCGGCAGCACCACCAGACCGCCGCGGCGGGCCACCGTCTCGGCCATACGCCGGCCGGCGACCGCGGTCATGTTCGCGACCACCACCGGAATCGTGGTGCCTGACCCGTCCACCGTCGACAGGTCCACGTCAAAGCGCGACAGCACCTCCGAGCGGCTCGGCACGACGAAGACGTCGTTGTAAGTCAGGTCGTACGGCGGCCGGTGCCCATCGAGAAATCTCACAAACCCGAGTCTAGTTGCGCGACTTTCCCCCGCGAGCAGACACAAATTCGCGCGACATGCCGGCGACACGCCGGAGTATGTGTCTGCTCGCGCGCGGAAATTAGACCTCGACCTCGCTGCGGTCCCCGCTCCACAGGGTGTGGAACCGCTGGTCGCGGTCGGCGTCGATGCGCCCGTAGCTGTGCGCACCGAAGAAGTCGCGCAGCCCCTGGGTCAGCGCGGCGGGCAGTCGCTCGGTGCGCAGCCCGTCGTAGTAGGACAGCGCCGAGCTGAAGCCGGGAATCGGTATGCCGAGCTCGGTGGCCTTGACCACGACACGGCGCCAGCTGTCGATAGCGTTCTCGATCGCGTCGCGGAAGTACGGGTCCACGATCAACGTGGGCAGGTCGGGATCGTTGTCGAAGGCGTCGGTGATCCGGTTCAGGAATTTGGCCCGGATGATGCAGCCGCCTCGCCAGATCCTCGCCATGTCGCCGGGTGTGATGTCCCAGTCGTATTCGGCGCTGCCGGCCTGGATCTGGTTGAAGCCCTGCGCGTAGGCGATGATCTTCGACGCGTACAGCGCCTGCCGGATGTCCTCGGTGAACTGCTCTGCGGCTTCACCGTCTGCGGGCACCTGCCCGCCGAGGTCCCCGGACGCCAGCCCGGTGGTGGCCTTGCGCTGGGGGACCGAGCCCGACAGCGCGCGGGCGAACACCGCCTCGGCGATGCCGGTGACGGGCACGCCCAGGTCGAGGGCGGATTTGACCGTCCAGCGGCCGGTGCCCTTCTGCTCGGCCTCGTCGAGGATCAGGTCGACCAGCGGCTTGCCCGTCTTGGCGTCGATCTGGCGCAGCACCTTCGCGGTGATTTCGACCAGGAAGCTGTCGAGGTCTCCGGAGTTCCACTCGTCGAAGACGTCGGCGATCTCCGGCGCCGTCTTGCCGAGGCCGTCCCGCAGCAGCTGATAGGCCTCGCCGATGAGCTGCATGTCGGAGTACTCGATGCCGTTGTGCACCATCTTGACGAAGTGGCCGGCGCCGTCGCGGCCGATGTGGGTGCAGCACGGCACCCCGTCGACATGGGCGGATATCTCCTCCAGCAGCGGACCCAGCGAGGCGTAGGACTCCGCCGGACCGCCGGGCATGATCGACGGCCCGTTCAGCGCCCCCTCCTCACCACCGGAGATCCCGGCGCCGACGAAGTGCAGCCCGCGCTGGCGGATCGCCTTCTCGCGGCGGATGGTGTCGGTGTAGAGCGCGTTGCCGCCGTCGATGATGATGTCGCCTTCTTCCATGGCGTCGGCCAGCTCGTTGATCACGGCGTCGGTCGCCTCACCGGCCTTGACCATGATCAGCACCCGACGCGGCTTCTCCAGCGCGTCGAGGAACTCGGCGATGGTCTCGCTGCGGACGAAGGTGCCCTCGGATCCGTGCTCGGCCAGCAGCGCGTCGGTCTTGGCCACCGAGCGGTTGTGCAGTGCCACGGTGTAGCCGTGCCGCGCGAAGTTCCGCGCGATGTTCGACCCCATGACGGCCAGACCGGTGACGCCGATCTGCGCCGTCCCCGTAGTGGACTGCGACGAGCTCATGAACGGATCCCTTTCGTTCGTTGAATGCGGCACCGCAGAATCTACGGGGCCGCGTCTACGCCGAGAACAGCCGCTGGAGCTCGGTCAGCCACGGCACCGCCAGCGCGATGGTCGGCACCACCAGCACTGCCGCGGCGGTGGCGTACGCGGCGGCGGCCAGCGCCCTGCTGTTGGGCTCGCCGCCGAGCCGGCGTACCCGTACCACGGTCGTCTGCCCGCCGGCGGCCAGTGCGCCACGCGGTGCCCGAGCCGACGCGCACGCGACGAGCGCCCGCGCCAGCGGGGTCGGACCTTCGGCCCGCACCGCGGCGTCGTCGGCGAGAAGTTCGATCAGCAGCCGTACGGCGTGGAGCGCGTGCCCGCTGCGGACGAGGCGGGGGAAGGCGGCGTGCACCGCGGTGAACATCTCCAGCACCAGATCATGGCGAGCCCGCAGGTGCGCCTGTTCGTGCTCGAGGATCGCCGACATCTCGTTGTCCGACAACGCTTTCAAAGCACCCTCGCTGACGACCACGCGGCTGCGAACCCCGGGCAGGCAGTAGGCCAGCGGTTCGGCGACGTCGAGGATGCGCAGGCCGTTGCCGGCCCGGTGCCGGGGATCGAGGGAACCGACCAGGTCGACCACCATGCGGTGGTGGGCCCGGCGGCGGCGGGTGGCGATGGCGACCTGCAGCACCGACACGATCAACCGGGCGCCGATCATCAAGGTCAGGACGAAGACCACCACGTACGCGGTCCACAGCGGCCAGCCCAGCACAGCGATCTCGCTGACGATGGTGGCAGTAGGCCTGCCGTCGGGCCCGGGCACGAACAGCCGGCTCGCGATCGCGATCCCGGCGGAGAATGCCGAGAGCACCGCGGCCAGCGCGATCGACTGCCAGAGCACGATCGCGGCGCGCGGCGCGCGCAGCGGCCACGAGGCCCGCGCCAGCATCGCAGGCACCGGCCCTGACAGCAGCAGGGCCACGACGGTGAAGGCCAGCGCGGACACGCTGTCAGTGTCTCTCAGCCGGTACCCGGATCGCCACCTGGCCCTCCGATGCGGTGCTTGTCTTCAAGCTCGGCCAGCGCGCGCCGAAGGGCGGCCGCCTCATCGGCGCCGACACGCTCCACAAAATGCACGAGCGCGGCCTCCCGGCTGCCCGAATCGGCGGCCTGGTCGAGGGCGTCCACCATCAGGCCCGCAACCAGTTCATCCCGGCCGTGGGTCGGCGCATATCTGTGCGCGCGGTCGTCGCGGTGCTGCACCACGAGGTTCTTCTTCGCCAGGCGCTGCAGCACGGTCATGATCGTCGTATAGGCGAGGTAGCGGTGGGCAGCCAGGGCTTCGTGTACCTGGCGCACGGTTTGCGGCTCACCTGCGGACCACAAGTGGTCCATCACGGAACGCTCGAGTTCCCCGAGCCTCGTCAGCTTGGCCATCTTCCGTTCATCTCCTACCGGCAGTAGGACCAAAGCCTACTACGTGCTTACTACCGCGTGTCGTACCAGATGACGTCGCAGGCCAGGCGGCCGTGAGTCCGATCACACAGCCTGGCGGCCTCGGGGCCTATGACTATAGTAAGGCTAACCTAACTCACGAACGGGAGGTGACATGACGGTTCTCGTCGAGGATCCGTTGATCGCGAGTATGGCGATCCGGCGCGCGCTGCCGATCCATGAATCGAGCCGCCGCCTGCGGGAGCTCTACCGCGAGTGCCCGCGGGTCTACGGGGTCGCCGTGATGGGCGACCTCTCGCGGAGACGTTGGTGGCCGCTGGCCGAGATCTTGACCACCGACCGTCTGCACGCCATGTTCGAGGCGGGCGTCGCCGAGACCGAGAGCCGGTCCGCGGTGGCCCAGCAGCTGGCTGCTACGTTCGCCCACGTCGTGGTCGGGCGAGTGGTCCCGTTGCTGGCGGTCGAGGGCCGCGCGTGGGACACCGGCCTGGAGAACCTCTGGGTCCATGTCGACTCCGAGGGCGCGATCGACTGGGTCGGCGTGGTGGATCCGACGCTGCGCGCGTTGCCCGAGGATCCGCACTTCACCCGGCGCGGCAACGGTGTTGCAGCCCAGGAGGGCATCGTCGCGCTGCCCAGCGAGGCCGCGCTGACCACCTGGATCGCTCATCGCAGCCACTGCGCGCTCGGCCCCATCTTCGACAAGCTCGCCGCGGTCGGCGCCGGAACGATGAGCGTGCCGGCGATGTGGCATACCGTCGGCGCCACCGTGGTCAGCGCGGCGACTCAGATCCCGCTGCTGGCCGGCACCAGCGAGTTCGTCAGCATGCGCCGGGGACAGGCGGTGCTCGACGCGCTGGTCGGCTTCGGGCTGCCGGTGCGCGGCACCCCCCGGATGAATACCGGGAAGGTCTTGATTAATTAGGCAAGCCTTGCCTATTGTCTTGGTATCGGAACCAACGGACCGCGCCGGAGTCACTGAGGGCTGCAGAGACCCCCGGTCCGATCGAAGGAAGGGCCCCACACCAGGGGTGTGGGGCCCTTCCGCTTTCTCCAGACCCCGCGTCGGAGGTTGCGGCGGCGACGTGTAGACACGACGCGTGACGAGTGAAGTTCCCCAAGGTCTCGGTGACGGTTTCGACAAGGTGCTGGGGCTGACCTATCTGGAGATGACGCCCGACGGCGGACGCGCCACGCTGGAGATCACCGAACAGCTGTTGCAGCCGTGGGGCATCGTGCACGGCGGCGTCTACTGCGCGGTGATCGAGAGCATGGCCAGCGTGTCGGGTCAAGTCTGGCTCTGCGAACACGGTGGCGGCACCGTCGTCGGGGTGAACAACAACACCGACTTCCTGCGGGCGATCGGGACAGGGACCGTCACGGCGACATCGACGCCGATCCATCGCGGCCGGCGCCAGCAGCTGTGGTTGATCACCATCACCGACGACACCGAACGGGTGGTCGCGCGGGGGCAGGTCAGGTTGCAGAACATCACCGACGCGTAGCGGCGAATCAAAGCCGGACGCGTAGCGGCGAATCAAAGCCGGACGCGTAGCGGCAGGACGGGCGCGCTGCTGAGTACGCCACGGCGTGGCAGTATCGCCCACTATGCGTTTGACGCCGCATGAACAGGAACGGCTGCTGCTGTCGTATGCCGCCGAACTCGCCCGCCGCCGGCAGGCCCGCGGCGTGAAGTTGAATCATCCCGAGGCAGTGGCGATGATCACCGATCACATCCTCGAGGGTGCCCGAGATGGCCGCACCGTGGCCGAGTTGATGGTCAGCGGGCAGGCGGTGCTGTCCCGCGACGACGTGATGGACGGTGTCCCCGAGATGCTCGACGACGTCCAGGTCGAGGCCACCTTCCCGGACGGCACCAAGCTGGTCACCGTCCACCACCCGATTCCGTGAGGCAGGTGCGACGGTGATTCCAGGAGAAGTCGTCTTCGGGGACGGAGACATCGAGATCAACCCGGGCGCACCGCGGATGGAACTCGAGATCGTCAACACCGGCGATCGTCCGGTGCAGGTCGGTAGCCACGTCCACGTCCCACAGGCCAACCGCGCGTTGCGGTTCGATCGCGCCGCCGCCCACGGACAACGGTTCGACATCCCGGCGGGCACCGCGATCCGGTTCGAACCCGGTGTGGCGCAACGTGTTCGCCTGGTCCCGCTGACGGGCGCGCGTGAGGTGCACGGCCTGAGTCTGGATCCGCCGGGACGTTTGGACGAAAACCGATGAGCGCTCGCGCGAAGAGAGAACCGAGATGACCCTGCTGTCCCGCGCGCGGTACGCGGCTTTGTTCGGGCCGACCGCCGGCGACCGCATCCGGCTGGCTGACACCGATTTGTTCATCGAGGTCACCGAGGATCGCAGCGGCGGCCCGGGGCTGGCCGGTGACGAGGCGGTGTTCGGAGGTGGCAAGGTGCTGCGCGAATCGATGGGCCAGTCGCGCGCAACGCGTGCCGACGGCGCCCCCGACACTGTCATCACCGGCGCGGTGATCCTCGACCACTGGGGGATCATCAAGGCCGACATCGGAATTCGCGACGGTCGCATCACCGCGATCGGCAAGGCCGGCAATCCCGACATCATGTCCGGTGTGCACCCGGACCTGGTGGTCGGCCCGTCCACCGAGATCATCGCCGGCAATGGCCGCATCATCACCGCCGGCGCCATCGACTGCCATGTCCACCTGATCTGCCCGCAGATCATGGAGGAGGCGCTGGGCGGCGGGATCACCACGATCGTGGCCGGTGGCACCGGTCCGGCCGAGGGCAGCAAGGCCACCACGGTCACCCCGGGGGCCTGGCACCTGGCGCGCATGTTGGAGGCGCTCGACACCTGGCCGCTGAACGTGGCCCTGCTGGCCAAGGGAAACACGGTCAGCAGCGACGCCCTGTGGGAACAATTGCGCGGCGGCGCAGCCGGTTTCAAGCTGCATGAGGATTGGGGGACGACGCCTGCGGCGATCGACGCGTGCCTGACGGTGTGCGAGGCGGCCGGGGTGCAGGCCAACATCCACACCGACACCCTCAACGAGGCGGGATTCGTCGAGGACACCCTGGCAGCGATCAAAGGCCGCTCGATCCACGCCTACCACACCGAGGGCGCCGGCGGCGGGCACGCGCCCGACATCATCACCGTCGCCGGTCACCCGAACGTGTTGCCGAGTTCCACCAACCCGACCCGGCCGCACACGGTCAACACCCTCGATGAGCACCTCGACATGCTCATGGTGTGCCATCACCTGAACCCGAGTGTGCCCGAGGACCTGGCGTTCGCCGAGAGCCGGATCCGGCCGTCGACCATCGCCGCCGAGGACCTGCTGCACGACATCGGGGCGATCTCGATGATCGGCAGCGACGCGCAGGCAATGGGCCGCATCGGCGAGGTGGTGATGCGCACCTGGCAGACCGCGCATGTCATGAAGCGCCGCAGAGGATTCCTGCCGGGGGACACCGGCGCCGACAACGCCCGCGCGCAGCGATATGTCGCGAAGTACACGATCTGCCCGGCGGTCGCGCACGGGCTCGACCACGAGATCGGCTCGATCGAGGTCGGCAAGCTCGCCGACCTGGTGCTGTGGGAACCGGCGTTCTTCGGCGTGCGCCCGCACGCGGTGGTCAAGGGCGGGATGATCGCGTGGGCCGCGATGGGTGATGCGAACGCGTCGATCCCGACGCCGCAACCGGTGCTGCCGCGGCCGATGTTCGGCGCCGCACCCGCCGCGGCCGCCGCGACGTCACTGCATTTCGTCGCGCCGCAGGCGATCGAGGACGGCCTGGCCGACCGGATCGCAGTGAACCGCAGGCTCGTCGCGGTGGGCAATGTCCGCGGAATCGGCAAGGCACAGATGCCGCTCAACGACGCCACTCCCGACATCGAGGTCGATCCGGACACGTTTACGGTGCGCATCGACGGTGAGGTCTGGCAGGAGCAGCCCGCGGCCGAACTGCCGATGGCTCAGAGATACTTCCTCTTCTAGGCGAAGTCCTGCCCACGATGACCAATCTGGCCACCCTGCTCGCGCTGTCGGACTCACGGCTGCCCACCGGCGGGCACGTGCATTCCGGCGGTGTGGAGGAGGCGGTGACCAGTGGACTGGTCGTCGACCTGGTCACGCTGCAAGCGTTTCTGCGGCGCAGGATCCGGACCAGCGGCCTCGTCACCGCATCGCTGGCTGCGGCCGTGCACCGCGGGTCCCTGGCCCCGGCCGCGGGCCGGGCCGGCGACGTCGAGACAGATGCCCGCACCCCTTCGCCGGCGGCACGCGCGGCTTCGCGCGCGCAGGGCCGCGGCCTGGTCCGGCTGGCCCGGCGGATCTGGCCGGAGGACGACTGGGACGCCCTCGGCCCGACACCGCACCTGGCCGTCGCCGCGGGGGTGGCCGGCCGGGCCGGCGGCCTGGTACCGGCACACACCGCGCTGTCGCTGGTGTACACGACGATGACCGGGTCGGCGACCGCCGCGCAGCGACTGCTCGCGCTCGATCCCGGCGACGTCGCAGCGGTCGCGTTCGCGTTGTCCCCGCTGTGCGAGCAGACCGCGGCCGAGGCTGCCAAGGAGCTCGCCGACCTTTCCGATCCACTGCTCGACGTGCTCGCTCAACGCCACGCCGACCGTGACCGCCCGTTGTTCGCCTCCTAGAGAGAGTCCCGCGATGCCACCGCATTTCCTGTCGGCCGATTCGGCCGGCCAGCCGCACGGCCACACCCACCGTCCCCGCCGGGAGCGCCGGGTGGGGGAGCCGCTGCGCATCGGCGTCGGCGGTCCGGTCGGCTCCGGCAAGACCGCGTTGGTCGCGGCACTGTGCCGCCAGTTGCGTGACGAGTTGTCCCTGGCGGTGCTGACCAACGACATCTACACCACCGAGGACGCAGACTTCCTGCGCCGCAACGCCGTTCTGCCCGACGACCGTATCGCCGCGGTGCAGACCGGGGGCTGCCCGCACACCGCCATCCGGGACGACATCACCGCCAACCTCGACGCGATCGACGACCTCATCGCCGCTCACTCGGGTCCGGGGCAGGACCTGGACCTGATCCTGGTGGAATCGGGCGGGGACAATCTCACCGCGACGTTCTCCTCAGGTCTTGTCGATGTGCAGATCTTCGTCATCGACGTCGCCGGCGGGGACAAGGTGCCGCGCAAGGGCGGGCCCGGTGTCACGTTCTCCGACCTGCTGGTGATCAACAAGACCGATCTCGCACCGCTGGTGGGCGCCGATCTGGACGTCATGCGGCGGGACGCGGCGGCGGTGCGCGGCGTCCGTCCGTTCGAACTGATCTCGCTGACCGCCGACCCGGCGGCCACGCCGGTGCTGGGCTGGGTGCGCGAGCAACTGCGGGTCGCGCAGGCGCTCTAGTGCGTTCGGAAGTCGTGATCGTCGCCCGGCCCGACCGCCTGCCTCACATCGAGTGCAGCGGCGGGATCGCGGCACGCCGCACCGCCAGGGACACCGTGCATCTGGTGTCGTCGGTGGCGACCCCGCTGGGCGGCGACGCGATCGCGATGCGCGTCGTCGTCGAATCGGGGGCCAGACTCGTCATCAGGACGGTGGCTGCCACCATCACGCTGCCGGGACGCATGACCGCCGAATCCCACTCGGCCTGGGAGCTCGAGGTCGCCGGCGAGCTCGACCTCGACCCGGAGCCGACGATCGTCGCAGCCACCTCGCGGCACTTCACGTCGACGCGGCTGGCGCTGGCCGGGACGGGCGCCGTGCGGCTGCGCGAGCGCATCCAGATCGGCAGATCCGGGGAGCGGCAAGGCTTCTGGAGCGGCTCACTGAACGCCGACCTCGACGGCGCCCCGTTGCTGCGACACCGCGTCGAACTCGGCACGGGAGCCTGCACCGACGACGAGATCGCCGGACCTCGCGCCGCGGTCAGCGAACTGCACTACCCCCGAACCGATGCCGAGACCGACGGGGTGACGCTGGCGCTGGCGGCCGGCGGTGCTCTGACCACCTGGCAGGGGGAGCGACTCTAGCTCGCCGCTTTCTCGGTGTCCTGCACCGAAGCCGCGATCTCCTCGAGTTCCTCGATCCGTGTTCGTGCGTAGGCCTGCTGTTCGGTGATGGTCAGCTGGCCGCGCTTGGTCGACAGGAACGTCACCGTCCAGGACAGCAGCGTGACGATCTTGGTCTTGAAGCCGACCAGATACACCAGGTGCAGCACCAGCCAGGCCAGCCAGGCGATGAAGCCCTCGAACTCCAGCGGGCCGATCTTGGCCACCGCGCTGAACCGCGACACCGTGGCCATCGAACCCTTGTCGAAGTAGCTGAACGGCTCCCGTTCGGACGGGTCTGCGCCCTTGATGCCGGCCTCGATCGCCTTGGCGGCGTACTTGCCGCCCTGGATCGCGCCCTGGGCCATGCCCGGCACCCCTTCGACCGCGGCCATGTCACCGACGACGAACACGTTCGGGTGCCCCGGGATCGACAGGTCGGGGAGCACCTTGACCCGGCCGGCCCGGTCGAGCTCGACACCGGACTGCTCGGCGAGGTCACGGCCGAGCGGGCTGGCCGACACACCGGCAGACCACACCTTGCACGCCGCCTCGATCCGGCGGATGGTGCCGTCGGGATCCTTGACGGTGATGCCATTGCGATCGACGTCGGTGACCATCGCGTTGAGCTGGATCTCGACGCCGAGCTTCTCGAGCCTGGCCTGCGCCTTCTTGCCGAGCTTCTCACCCATCGGCGGCAGTACCGCGGGCGCGGCGTCGAGCAGAATCACCCGCGCCTTGGTCGGATCGATGTGCCGGAACGCGCCCTTGAGCGTGTGGTCGGCCAATTCAGCGATCTGACCGGCCATTTCGACGCCGGTCGGGCCGGCGCCGACGACCACGAAGGTGAGGAGTTTCTCGCGGCGGGCCGGATCGCTGGACCGCTCGGCCTGTTCGAACGCGCCGAGGATGCGCCCGCGCAGCTCCAGCGCGTCGTCGATCGTTTTCATGCCGGGCGCCCACTCCGCGAAATGGTCATTGCCGAAGTAGGACTGACCTGCGCCCGCGGCCACGATCAGGCTGTCGAACGGGGTGATGTAGGTGTGGCCGAGGAGCTCGGAGCGCACGGTCTTGGTTTTCAGGTCGATCTTCGTCACGTCGCCGAGCAGCACCTGCGCGTTCTTCTGTTTACGCAGGATCATCCGGGTGGCGGGGGCGATCTCTCCCTCGGAGATGATGCCCGTCGCCACCTGGTAGAGCAGCGGCTGGAACAGGTGGTGGGTGGTGCGGGCGATCATCTTGATGTCGACATCGGCTCGTTTGAGCGTCTTGGCTGCGGTCAACCCGCCGAATCCCGATCCGATGATCACCACCTTGTGGCGATCGGACGGAGTGGCTCCGGGATGGCTCATTGCAACTCCTTGTCGGGTCCTTGTCGGATGCGGTCGTCCCCTGGGCGGTCTGAGACCTTCCTTGCTTTACCCGTTCCGAACAACGAGAACCTTAGTCGCTGCGCTTCCGGGCGGCGCGGTGACATGCCCCACCCCTGGAATCAGGCCGTGACCAGCGGCTTGAGTGCCTCTCCGAGCGCCGAAACCTGTCCCGGCTGGTACCCGACGGTCTGGGTGGGCACGAACAGAATGACACCGTCGATGCCTGCGTCGAGGACTTTCTCCTTGACTGCTCGGCGATCTGCCCGGGTGTTCCGGCCACCATCCGCTGCCGGAAATCTTCGGGGATCAGATCGGGGGAGACCCCCTCGCCGACGACGGCACCGACCAGCATGCTCGTCTCCAACGTGTCGGGGTCGCGGTCGATCTCCTCACACCGCTGCCGGGCCACCGCGACCTTCCTGGCGAGCTCGTCGAAGCCGGCGATCACGTTGAGGTGGTCGAAGTGCCTCGCCGCGAGCGGAATCGTCTTCTTCTCGCCGCTGCCGCCAATCATCAGCGGAATGTGTTCGCGGAAGCGGGGATTGGCCATCGCTTCCTGCACCCGGTAGTACCGGCCGGTGAAGGTGGGTCGCTCACCTCTGAGCATCGGCAGGATGATCTCCAGCGCCTCGTCGAGCTTGTCGAACCGGTCGGTGAACGTGCCGAACTCGTAGCCGAGCTGGTCGTGTTCGAGCTCGAACCACCCGGTCCCGATGCCCAGCACCGCGCGGCCCTGGCTGATCACATCGAGTGTGGTGATGTTCTTGGCCAGCAGCGTGGGATTGCGGTACGTGTTGCCGGTGACGAGCGTGCCCAGTTGCACGTTCTCGGTGACCGTCGCCAGCGCGCCGAGGGCGGTGTAGGCCTCGAGCATCGGCTGATCAGGGGTTCCGATGCCGGGCAGTTGATAGAAGTGGTCCATCACGAACACCGAGTCGAATGGTCACGGGTCGACCCTACGATCCGGCTCCCAGCGGCGACGCCCGTTTTCACGCGCCGCGAACCGCGGAATAAACGATCGCGGAAAAACGCTGCGCGGGCCCGTTCGTCAGCCCGCGCGGGACGCCAGCGTCAGCCGAAGTTGGCGAGCGCGCCGTGGGTGACGTGCAGGGTCTGTCCGGTGATGTGACGCGCGGACGGAGTCGTGAGAAACAGCGAGAGCCGGGAGATCTCGGCCGCGACCGAGGGGGGCGTGGTCCCGAGCCCGTCGTAGCCGGGTTCCACGGCGCGTCCCACAGCCACGGCGTTGACGGTGATGCCGCGGATGCCGAAGTGGGTGGCCTGGCCGGCGGTCCAGTCAGAGACCGCGGCCTTGACCGCAGACGCGGCGCCACCCTCGTGGGTGAAGTCCGGGATCACACTGACGATCGAGCCGCCGGACCGCATGTGATCGCCGAGCACCTGCACGGTCAGCATCGCGGCCACCACGGTGGCGTCGAACAGGCCGCGCCACTCGGCGGCGTGGTCGTTGAGCGTGTAGGTGCGGACGTCGCCGCCCGGCCAGGTCGGCGCGGGAACGTTGATGATGGTGTCCAGGTGCGCGGGGACTTGTCCGTGAAGCTCGGCGACCGAGGCGGGATCGGTGTTGTCGAACACCAACGCGTCGGCGTCGAGTTCCTTGGCGAGAACCTCGACCTCCTCGCGGCGCCGGCCGCCGACCAGCACGGTGTGGCCGGCTTCGGTGAAGCTCTCCGCGATCGTGCGTCCCAGATCCGTGTCGCATCCTGTGATCAGCACATCCATCGGCGAGCCTCCTGTTGTGTTCGACGCTGAACCCCAGCGAGTGGCGCCAATGTTACTGGACAGTAGCTATATCGGAAAATGCGACTTGCCGACCCGGTAACACGCCCGGGGTGGGCGGCGATGGACAGAGCGAGAGAACACCAGACCGCTTCGGCACCGTGACACCACCCGCGCCACGCGCGGGTGGTCTTGCGCGTCAGCTACCTCGCGACGGCGCCTTTAACAGCAGGTATGCGTTGGTCAGCAATGTAACAATTCGGCACATTTTGAGCACCTCACACTTGCGTCACGCCAGCAACACGGTAGTTTCTTCCCCATGGACCAGCCGGACGTGCATTTCCCGCGCCGTAAAGGGCTGCCGACGTCGTTGCGACGCTCGGCGCTGACCGGCGCCACCGCGGCGGCACTGGCCGCGGCCTTGACCGTGCCCGCAGTGGCCTACGCCCAGCCCGCACCGCCGCCCAGCCCCGCGCCGGCCCCCGCCGTCGAGGCGCCTGCGGCGCCCCCGGCGGCACCGCCCCCGGCCGACCCGAACGCCCCCGTGGCGCCGGCTCCTGCGCCTCCGCCGCCGCCGGCGGATCCGAATGCCCCGGTACCGCCACCGGCCGACCCGAACGCCCCCGTGCCGCCGGCCGACCCGAACGCTCCGGCGGCGCCCGCCCCGGAACCGGGCCGCGTT
The DNA here is from genome assembly GCF_052245755.1 of Mycobacterium sp. 4D054. Lineage (NCBI taxonomy): Bacteria > Bacillati > Actinomycetota > Actinomycetes > Mycobacteriales > Mycobacteriaceae > Mycobacterium > Mycobacterium sp. 4D054. Next base: position 21,552 of record NZ_JBQQCF010000007.1, on the reverse strand, counting down.
GACAACGCCGCCGGCGGTTTCAGCTACGTGGTGCCCGAAGGCTGGGAGGTCTCCGACTCCACCCAGCTGTCGTACGGGCAGGCGCTGCTGACCAAGCTGCCGCCCGCAGGATCTCCGCCTGACACGCAGCCGCCGAATGACACCAGTGTGCTGCTGGGCCGGCTGGACCTGAAGTTGTTCGCCGGCGCGGAGACCGACAACACCAAGGCGGCCCAGCGGCTCGCCTCGGACATGGGCGAGTTCTTCATGCCGTTCCCGGGCACCCGGATCAATCAGCAGACCGTTCCGCTGGAGAACAACGGTGTCGCGTCGTCCTACGAGGTGAAGTTCACCGACACCAACAAGCCCAACGGCCAGATCTGGGCCGGTGTGGTCGGGACGCCGGTTGCGCCGGGCACCCCGCGCGGACAGCGCACCCCGGAGCGGTGGTTCGTGGTGTGGCTCGGTACGGCGACCAACCCGATTCCGCAGGAGCAGGCCGTCGCGTTGGCGAACTCGATCCGCCCCTGGACGCCTCCGCCGCCTCCGCCGGCCGCGGACCCGAACGCTCCGGTGCCGCCCGCCGATCCGAATGCGCCGCCGCCGGATCCGAACGCGCCCGCCCCGCGGCCCGCGGTCGGTGTGCCGGTCCCGGTCGATCCGAACACCGCCCCCGGGATGCTGCCGCCCGCCTGATCGTGTCCGTTCGCTGCCTGTTTGCACGACCCTTTCGTTACCCGAGGTAGGTATACCTGGGGCATGGCCCGGTCGCGGCCGCACCGGGTCGACGCGGTGACAGACAGGAGTTCGTGATGGACGTCGTGGCAGCTACCGAGATTCTGGCCCGTTCGACAACGCTCACCAGCGTCGGCTGGATCGGCTACATCATCATCGGGGCGATCGCGGGATGGATCGCCGGCAAGATCGTCAAGGGCTCCGGCTCGGGCATTTTGATGAACATCGTGATCGGCATCGTCGGTGCCCTCATCGGCGGTTTCCTGCTGAGTTTCTTCCTCGACACCGCCGGCGGCGGCTGGTGGTTCACCTTGTTCACCGCGATCCTCGGCTCGGTGATCCTGCTGTGGATCGTCGGTAAGTTCACCAAGTCGCGCGTCTGAACCCCGGACCCGTGATGCGCGCATGGCAGGTGCGCACACCCGGTCCGATGTCGACTCGCCCGCTGGTCTCGGTGACCGTGCCGGTGCCGCGGGCCGGACCCGGTGAACTGCTGGTCGCGGTGCGGGCGTGCGGGGTGTGCCGGACGGATCTGCACGTCGCCGAGGGCGACCTGCCGGTGCACCGTCCGTCGGTGGTCCCCGGCCACGAGGTGGTCGGAGAGGTTGTCGAGATCGGTGCGTCGCCGGAGGGGCAGGCGGCACCGCGCTTCGCGGTCGGCGACCGGGTCGGTATCGCCTGGCTGCGCCACACCTGCGGGGCCTGCCGATACTGCGTGAGCGGGCGGGAGAACCTGTGCCCGGAGTCCAGGTACACCGGGTGGGACGCCGACGGCGGTTACGCCGAGTACGCGACGGTTCCGGAGGCGTTCGCGTTGCGCCTGCCCGGCGGCTACGCCGACACCGAGCTGGCTCCGCTGCTGTGCGCGGGAATCATCGGGTATCGGGCATTGCTGCGTGCTGACCTGCCGCCCGGAGGGCGCTTGGGAATCTACGGATTCGGGGGCAGCGCGCACCTGACCGCGCAGGTGGCGCTGGCTGAGGGAGCCGAGGTCCATGTGATGACCCGGGGGCAGCGAGCCCGCGAGCTCGCGCTGGAGCTCGGCGCGGCGTCGGCGCAGGGGCCCGCGGATCCGCCGCCGGTGCCGCTGGATTCGGCGATCCTCTTCGCCCCGGTCGGCGATCTGGTGCTGCCCGCGTTGGCGGCCCTGGACCGGGGCGGCACGCTGTCCATCGCCGGCATCCACCTCAGCGACATCCCGGTGCTCAACTATCAGCGACACCTGTTCCAGGAGCGGCAGATGCGGTCGGTGACGTCGAACACCCGCGCCGACGCGCAGGCGTTTCTCGATTTCGCCGCCGGGCACCGGCTCGAGGTCACCCATCCGCGGTATCCGCTCGACCGCGCCGACGAGGCGCTCGGCGACCTGGCCGCCGGGCGGGTCGCCGGTGCGGCCGTGCTGGTCGTCTAGCCCGCCCCGGCCACCCGGCAGGTCATGACAGGTGCCACACCAGTGCGGCGGCCAGCGCCCCCAGTCCGTTGAGTGACCAGTGCAGCGCGATCGGCGCGATCAGGCTGCCGCTGCGGCGCCGCAGCCAGGAGAACACGAAACCGGCGGCCGCGGTCGCCAGCACCGCGCCGACGACCCCGGCGACCATCCCGAACACCCCGCCGCCGAGGATCTTGGTGAACCCGACGTTGCTGGCCGTCAAGCCCAGCGAGGTGGCGACGTGCCACAGCCCGAACAGCACAGAGCCGGCCGCGGCGACGCCGCGCCAGCCCCAGGCCCGGTCCAGCGCGCCGTGCAGCACGCCCCGGAACGCGAGCTCCTCGGGGATCACGGTCTGTAGCGGGATGATGATCATCGACGCGATCAGCGCACCGGACAGCGTCGCGTAATTGTTGTTCAGAAACATCGGCCGCGTCCACGGCAGCAGCGCCCCGATCGCGATCACGGTCCCGACCAGACCGACCGCGCCCAGGGCGTACCCGGCGCCGGACTTCCAGTGCTCCCGGCCCAGCCCCAGTTCCGACCAGCCGAGCCCTCGCGAGCGGATCAACACCAGCAGTCCCAGCGCGGCGGCGGGCACCACGGCGACGCTGGCCCACGGAGTGGTGAAGTGAGCCAGCAGGTTGGTCAGCGCCAAAACGACGACGACGACCGCGATGTCGACATAGATCCGGAAGTGATGCAGCGCGGCGAGCTGGGCCACCACGGGGTGCGGCTCGGCGGCGGCTGCGACGGCATCTGACATAACCGCACCAGCTTACCGGCTATTCGTTGTCCCCCCCGGTGGACGCGGTGGCGTCACTGCCGGCTGTGCCGAAGCCCGATTCGCGCGCGGCGGGCCACACCCAGTCCTTCACCTCCGGGATGTCGTCGCCGTACGCGCGGGTGTATTCACGCGCGGCGATCCGCTTGTCGGCCATCTGCTGCCGCAGCGTCGCGCACCGCGAACCCAGGGACGGAACCCGGTCGATCACGTCCATCACCAGGTGATACCGGTCCAGATCGTTGAGCATGACCATGTCGAACGGGGTGGTCGTGGTGCCCTCCTCCTTGTATCCGCGGACATGGAGGTTGTCGTGCCCGGCCCGGCGGTAGGTCAGCCGGTGGATCAGCCACGGATAGCCGTGATAGGCGAAGATGATGGGGCGGTCGGTGGTGAAGATGACGTCGAAATCGCGATCGGACAGCCCATGCGGATGCTCGGTCGGGTCCTGCAGCCGCATCAGATCGACGACGTTGACGAACCGCACCAACAGATCCGGCAGGTGCCGACGCAGGATGTCGGCGGCGGCCAGCGCCTCCAGCGTGGGGATGTCCCCGGCGGCGGCCAGCACCACGTCGGGATCGGTCCCCAGTTGTTCCGAACCGGCCCACTCCCAGATGCCCACGCCGCGGATGCAGTGCGCGACCGCCTGCTCCATGGTCAGGAAGTTGGGCGAGGGCTGCTTGCCCGACACCACGACGTTGACGTACTGCCGGGACCGCAGGCAGTGGTCGTAGGTGGACAGCAGCGTGTTGGCGTCCGGCGGCAGATAGACCCGTACCACCTTGGCGCTCTTGTTGACCACGTGGTCGATGAAGCCGGGGTCCTGGTGGGAGAACCCGTTGTGGTCCTGCCGCCAGACGTGGCTGGACAGCAGATAGTTCAGGCTGGCGATGGGCCGCCGCCACGGGATGCCGTTGGTGACCTTGAGCCACTTGGCGTGCTGGTTGAGCATCGAGTCGACGATGTGGATGAACGCCTCGTAGCAGTTGAACAGCCCGTGTCTGCCGGTGAGCAGATAGCCCTCCAGCCAGCCCTGGCACTGATGCTCGGACAGCACCTCCACCACCCGGCCCACCCGGGCGAGGTGCTCGTCGACCTCCGGGCCGAAGAACTCGGCGTTCCACTGCTTGTCGGTGACGTCGTAGACGGCCTGCAGGCGGTTGGACGCCGTCTCGTCCGGGCCGAAGATGCGGAAGTTGTCGGGGTTGAGCCGGATCACCCCGGTGAGCCACTGGCCGAGCACCCGGGTCGCCTCGGCCACCGTCGCTCCCGGTGCGGGGACGTCGACGGCGCACTCACGGAAATCGGGCAGCCGGAGGTCCTTGAGCAGCAGCCCGCCGTTGGCGTGCGGGTTGTCGCTCATCCGCAGCTGCCCTCGCGGCGCGAGCTCGGCGATGTCGGGCATCAGTTTCCCGTCGTCGTCGAAGAGTTCGTGGGCGCGGTAGGAGGCGAGCCAGTCGGCGAGCACCGCGAGGTGTTCCGGGGTGTCGCGGGCGCTGGCCAGCGGTACCTGGTGGGCCCGCCACGAACCCGTGGTCTTCTTGCCGTCGATGGTGGCCGGACCGGTCCAGCCCTTGGGTGTGCGGAACACGATCATCGGCCACATCGGGCGGGACTCGTCACCGGCGCGGGCCCTCGCCTTGATGGCGGCGATCTCGTTGAGGACGTCGTCGAGCAGGGTGGCGAAGCGCCGGTGGGCATCGGCATGATCCACGCCCGGCCCGCCCTCGTCGTCGGGGACTTCGAAGAAGTACGGGCGGTGACCGTATCCGACCATGAGCGCGCGCAGCTCGTCTTCGGGGATGCGGGCCAGCACCGTGGGGTTGGCGATCTTGTAGCCGTTGAGGTGCAGGATCGGCAGCACCACGCCGTCGTGCGCGCAGTTGGAGATCTTATTGGAATGCCAGCTGGTCGCCAGCGGCCCGGTCTCGGCCTCGCCGTCGCCGACCACCGCGGCCACCAGCAGGTCCGGGTTGTCGAATGCCGCACCGTAAGCGTGCGACAGCGCGTAACCCAGTTCGCCGCCCTCATGGATCGACCCGGGGGTCTCCGGCGCCACATGCGAGGGGATGCCGCCGGGGAAGGAGAATTGGCGGAACAGCCGGCGCAGTCCCTCGTCGTCCTGGGTGACGTCGGAGTAGATCTCGCTGTAGGTGCCGTCGAGGTAGGTGTTGGCCACCAGGCCGGGGCCGCCGTGTCCCGGGCCCGTCACGTAGATCGTCGACTGGCTCCGTTCCTTGATCACCCGGTTGAGGTGGGCGTAGAGGAAGTTCAGCCCCGGCGTGGTGCCCCAGTGCCCGAGCAATCGGGGCTTCACGTCGTCGCGGCTCAGCGGCGTGCGCAGCAGCGGATTGTCGAGCAGGTAGATCTGACCGACCGACAGATAGTTGGCGGCGCGCCACCACCGGTCCACCTGATCGATCTCCGCGTCGCTGAGCGGACGGCGTTCCACGGTCTTCCACGCGGCGATCGAGGAGGTATCGGCTGTGGTCGTGGTAGTCATCTCTTCATCCAACTCGGCATCGAGGTCCAGTCAACCCGTACCCGATGGCGTGCGCGTTAATCTTTTGCGCACCGTTATCGTGTTCGGATGTCCGAGGGTGCGTTGCTGCCGTCGCTGCGCGTGCTCGACCTGGCGTCCGGGGACGCCGACGCCGTGAGCCGCATCCTGGCCGACCTCGGCGCCGACGTGCTGAAGATCGAACCCCCGGGTGGGTCCAGGACCCGGACCGCCGCGCCGGCGGTCGACGGCGTCGGGGTCGGGTTCACCGTGAACAACGCGAACAAGCGATGCGTCCGGCTGGATCCGGGCAGCGGCGCGGACCGCCGACGGCTGACGGACCTCGCTGCCGCGGCCGACATCGTCGTGGAGTCGGGACATGCCGAATCCGGAAGTGACGGCATCGCAGCGGCTTTCGGACTGTCGGGGCAGGAACTGGCGGCACGGTTCGGGCACCTGGTCGTCGTGTCGGTCACCGACTTCGGCACCACCGGTCCGTACGCACGGTGGCGCGCCACCGACGCGGTGCTCTACGCGATGTCCTCGGCGCTCTCGCGGACCGGACCGACAACGGGAACGCCGGTGCTGCCCCCTCGCGGTGTCGCGTCGGGCACCGCGGCGGCGCAGGCGGCCTGGGCCGCACTGGTCGCGTACTTCGACAGATTGCGTTGCGGCAGGGGAGAATTCATCGACGCCTCGCGCTTCGAGGCCGTCGTGCAGGCGCTGGATCCGCCGTTCGGCACCGAGGGCCAGGCCGTGGTCGGCGTGAAGTCGCCCGACCGGTTGTGGCGTGGACGGCCACGTAACCAGCAGATCTACCCGATCGTCGAATGCCGTGACGGGCAGGTGCGGCTGTGCCTGCTGTCGCCGCGGCAGTGGCGGAGTATGTGGGACTGGCTGGGGCGGCCCGAGGAGTTCGCCGGACCGCAGTTCGAGACGATCGCCGCCAGGTATGCCGCGTCGCGCACGCTGAACGCCGCCATCGGCGCCCTGTTCGCCACCCAGACCAGGGCCGAGCTCGTCGCGCAGGGCCAGGCCGGGGGGCGCGCTGGTGGTGGACGGCATGCACCACGGGTACCGGCACGGGCCGGAGTCCGTCGAGATCGCCGAGTGGCGGCACCGGGTCGAGCCTGCGCCGGCGTCCGGAGCCGCCGGCGCCCGTCCGTTCGAGGGACTGCGCATCCTCGATCTCGGGGTGATCGTGGCCGGCGGTGAGCTGGGCCGGCTGTTCGCGGATTTCGGCGCCGACGTGATCAAGATCGAGAGCGCGGCTTATCCGGACGGGTTACGCCAGACCACGCCGGGGACGCTGATGAGCCGGTCGTGGGCGCTCGCGCACCGCAACCAGCGCGGCCTCGGGCTCGATTTGCGCCACCCGGCCGGCGCGGCGGTGTTCCGCCGCCTCGTCGGAGGCGCCGACGCGGTGTTCGCGAACTTCCGGCCCGGCACCCTTGCCTCCCTGGGCTTCGGCTACGAGCGGCTGCGGGCGCTCAATCCGGGCATCGTGCTGGCCGAGAGCAGCGCGTTCGGCGATCGCGGTCCGTGGAGCGCGCGGATGGGTTACGGGCCGTTGGTCCGGGCGTCCTCGGGCGTCACGCGGCTGTGGACGTCCCCGGATGCGGCGCCCGGCGCGACCTACGATGCGACCACGGTCTTTCCCGACCACCTCGTCGGCAGGCTCACCGCGATCGCCGCGCTGGCCACCCTGATCCGGCGCGCGTTGACCGGCGGGACCGGCGGTCATGTCCACATCTCCCAGGCCGAGGCCGCGATGAGTCAGCTGGCCGAACACTTCGCTGTCGAAACGGCTACCGGTGCAGGCCTTCCCGTCCGTCTCGGCGAGGACATGGACGCGGTGTTCCCGTGCGCCGGGGACGACGAGTGGTGTGTGATCTCGCTGCGCACCGCGGCACACCGTGCGACGCTGGCGGACCTGCTCGGGATCCCGCGATTGCCCGACGACCGAGCCGCACTCATCGACGCGGTGTCGCGGTGGACCCGCAGCCGCACCAACATCGGCGTCGCCCGGCGCCTGCAGGAGGCGGGAATCCCCGCCGCGCCCATGTACCGCGCGGCCGATGTTCTCGCCGACCCGCAGATCCGGGCCCGGAAGCTGTTGCGCCCGATGACCCATCCGCTGGTCGAGCCGGTGATGCCGGCCGAGACCGCGCCGGCGCCTTTGGCCCGGATCCCACGCGCCGGTTCGGGCCCGGCTCCCATGCCGGGCGAGCACACCGCCGAGATCTGCCGGGACGTGCTCGGCATGACCCCCGCGCACGTCGACGACCTGGTCGCCGCCGGCGCGTTGTTCACCCATCAGCCCATTGAGCGAAAGGCCCCCGCCTAGATGCCCATCGATCCCAGGACGCCCGTCCTCGTCGGCTACGGCCAGGTCAACCAGCGCGAGGAGGATCCCGGCGTCGAGCCCATCGACCTGATGGCCGCGGCGGCCCGCGAGGCGGCCGACCCCCGGGTCCTGGAGGCCGTCGACGCGGTCCGCGTCGTCAACCTGCTGTCCTGGCGCTACCGCGACCCCGGACTGCTGCTGGCGCAACGCATCGGGGCCGACAAGGCGACGACGCGCTATACCGGCATCGGGGGCAACGTGCCGCAGACCCTGGTGAACCTGGCGTGCCGGGACATTCAGCAGGGCCGGGCCGACGTGGTGCTGATCGCCGGCGCCGAGACGTGGCGCACCCGGACCCGGCTGCGCGCCGCGGGCCGCAAACCGGCGTGGACCAAGCAGGACGAATCGGTGCCGGTGCCGCCAGGGGCCGACGAGGGCGTGCCGATGGCGGGCCCGTCCGACATGCGGATCAACCTGGACCGACCGGCCTACGTCTACCCGATGTTCGAGCAGGCGGTGCGCATCGCCGCCGGGGAATCACCCGACGAGCATCGCAGGCGCATCGGAGGGTTGTGGTCGCAGTTCTCGGCGGTGGCCGCGGACAATCCGCATGCGTGGAGCCGCGACGCGTTGACCGCCGAGGAGATCTGGCAGCCGTCGCCGAAGAACCGGATGATCAGCTGGCCGTACACCAAGCTGATGAACTCCAACAACATGGTCGATCAGGGGGCGGTGCTGATGCTGGCCTCGGCCGAGAAGGCCCGGTATCTCCAGATCCCTACCGAGCGTTGGGTTTTCCCCTACGCCGGAGCGGACTCCCACGACACCTACGCCATCGCCGAGCGGGCCGAGTTCCACACCTCGCCGGCCATCCGCATCGCGGGCCGGCGGGCGCTGGAACTGGCCGGCACCACCGTCGACGACATCGACCTGATCGACGTGTACTCGTGCTTCCCGTCAGCTGTCCAGGTGGCCGCCGCCGAGCTGGGCCTGCCGGTCGGGGATCCGGCGCGGCCGCTGACGGTCACCGGCGGCCTGACGTTCGCGGGCGGGCCGTGGAACAACTACGTCACCCACTCGATCGCGACGATGGCCGAGCGGCTCGCCGCCGAACCCGGACTCCGCGGCCTGATCACCGCCAACGGCGGCTACCTGACCAAGCACAGCTTCGGCGTGTACGGCACCGAGCCGCCGTCACATGAATTTCGTTGGCAGGACGTGCAATCCGAGGTCGACCGGGAGCCGACCCGCCGCGCCGCGGTGGAGTGGACCGGGGTCGGCACCGTCGAGTCCTGGACCACACCGGTCGACCGCGACGGCGCACCGGAGAAAGCGTTCCTGGCGGTGCGCACGCCCGACGACGCCCGGGCGCTGGCGGTGATCACCGACCCTGCAGGCGCCGAGGTCACGGTGCGTGAGGACATCGCCGGCGTCGCGGTGCGGGTGCACCCGGACGGTACTGCGTCGCTGGAATAGGCATGGGGTAACCCTGGTCACGGGGCGTTGGCGGGCACATCGGTGTACCGCGGCACGTAGGTGTCCGCCGAGAAGGTGAAACCCTTGCCGCTGGTCTCAGAGAGACACGAAATACCGGTCGCCTCTTGCACATTGCACCGGAATCCGGCCGCGGCGAGGATCCGGTTGAACGGCAGCGCGGTCGCCGGCTCGGAGTCGAGGCCGAACGCGGGCGCCTCCAGCGCGATGAAACCCGGGTCGGAGTCGCGGTCCACCACGACGGCGTTCGGTGTGCCGGGTTCGCCGTCGTCGCCGGGTACCTCCTCGGGTGCCGCGCTGACCCCGATACTCGCGGCGTTCTGCGCGTTCTGACAACCCGCCCGCACGCGGGGAACGATCGCACACTCCCACCGCCCGCTCGGGGAGGTGAAGTAGTAACCGGTCCGGCCGTCGACCTCGGCGAGGAAGTCGTGGGCGTTGGCCAGGTGGGCATTGCTGGGTCTGGTGGTCGAGGTCGGGGACGGCGCAGCGGGAGCTGGGGGCCGGGTTCCGTCGTCGGTGGTGATCACGGTCGGACCGGAGCAGGCGGCGCCGGCGACGACGAGCACGGGCAGCGTGGCGCGGAGAAGGGGATGCATGTCGGTGTCCAAGCCTGCCATGCCCGGCGGTCGCTCATCGCAGTTCGTCACGCAGTTCGCCGTCGAGTGACACCCGCACCAGCGCGGCGGCCAGGTTCGCGGCCCGCCTCGGCGCCAGCGCCGCCAGCCGGTCCGGGTCGCGCGGCAGTCCCAGCGCGGCCGCCGCGGTGACCGCCCGATCGTCGAAGTAGGGCCGCACCCAGGTCCAGGTGTCCTGGATCTCGCGCAGGAAGATGTCGGCGCCGGTGTCGCCGATGCCTTTGAACCGGGTCAGCAGGTGCTTGGTCTTGTCGGGGTCACGGCCGCCGGCGACGGCCATCCGCCGCAGGTCGCCCGCGTAGTCCTGGTCGATCATCGTGGCGATGTCGACCGCACGGGTGGCCGAACTCTCGTCGTAGCGGACGTAGCGGGCCCGTCCGAACGCATGGATCAGCGCGGACCGCTCGGCGTCGCGCACGGCACGCGGGGTGCGCAGCCCGGCGCGGAACATCTCGCGGGCCGCCCGGGTGGCGATGGCGGCGTCGATCGGCTTGCTGGCGAGCATGCACAGCAACAGCAGCTGGAACAGCGGCATCGGTTTGTCCCGCAGCCGGATCCCGGCCTCCTCGGCGTACGTGGTTCCGGCGCGGCCGAGTAGACGCTCGACGAGTTGTTCCTGTGCCGACGTGGCCATGCCGGCACGGCTTTCCCGAATCCACCCCGCGGAAACCCCCGCCGGTGGCCGCCCTAGGCGGCGGCCACCTGCGTGTCGCCCGCCGGCGCCAAGGCCTGCGCGACGATCTCGGCGACGTCAGTCATCGGCCGCACGTCCAGCGCCTCGAGCACCTCGGCCGGCACGTCGTCGAGGTCGGCCTCGTTGCGGTGCGGGATGAACACCGTCGACAATCCGGCCCGCTGCGCAGCCAGCAGCTTCTGCTTGACTCCGCCGATCGGCAGCACTCGCCCGTTCAGCGTGACCTCGCCGGTCATGCCGACATCGGCGCGCACCTGCCGACCGGTGGCCATCGACACCAGCGCCGTCACCATCGTCACGCCGGCCGACGGACCGTCCTTGGGCACCGCGCCCGCGGGCACGTGCACATGGATCCGGCGGTCCAGCGCCTTCGGGTCGACGCCGAGTTGCGCCGCGTGCGAGCGGACGTAGGACAGCGCGATCTGCGCGGACTCCTTCATCACGTCGCCCAGCTGACCGGTCAGCTGCAACCCTGGCTCTCCGTCAGTGGCGCCCGCCTCGATATAGAGGACGTCGCCACCCAGGCCGGTGACCGCCAGCCCGGTCGCGACGCCGGGCACCGCCGTGCGTTCGGCCGATTCCGGCAAGAACCGCGGACGGCCCAGGTACTCGACGAGATCCGGCTCGTCGACGACGATCGGCCCGGGTTCGGAACCCTCCTGTGCTCCTCGCACGCGCGCCGCCAGCTGGGTGGTGACCTTGCGCAGCGCCTTGGCCAGGAGCCGTTCGTACTGCCGCACACCGGGCTCACGGGTGTAGTCCGCGGCGATCTTGCGCAGCGCGGCCTCCGTGATCGTGACCTCGTCAGTGGTCAGCGCGGCCCGTTCGGACTGTCGCGGCAGCAGGAAGTCACGTGCGATCGCGAGCTTGTCATCGGCGGTGTACCCGTCGATCTCGACGAGCTCCATGCGGTCGAGCAGTGCCTGCGGGATGTTCTCGATCACGTTGGCCGTGGCCAGGAACACCACGTCGGACAGATCCAGATCCAGATCCAGGTAGTGGTCCCGGAACGTGTGGTTCTGCGCAGGATCGAGCACCTCCAGCAGTGCGGCCGCCGGGTCGCCCCGGTAGTCGGAGCCGACCTTGTCGATCTCGTCCAGCAGCACAACGGGATTCATCGATCCCGCCTCGCCGATGGCCCGCACGATCCGGCCGGGTAACGCGCCGACATAGGTGCGGCGGTGCCCACGGATCTCGGCTTCGTCGCGCACACCGCCCAGGGCGACCCGCACGAACTTACGGCCCAACGCGCGGGCGACAGACTCACCGAGCGACGTCTTGCCGACACCGGGCGGACCGGCCAGCACCATCACCGCACCGGAGCCGCGACCGCCGACGACGGACATTCCGCGCTGAGCGCGGCGGGCCCGCACAGCCAGGTATTCGACGATGCGGTCCTTCACGTCGTCGAGCCCGTGGTGATCGGCGTCGAGGATCTCTCGGGCCATCGTCAGATCGGACGAGTCCTCCGTGACGACGTTCCACGGCAGGTCCAGCACGGTGTCGAGCCAGGTGCGGATCCAACCGCCCTCGGGGCTCTGCTCGCTGGACCTTTCCAGCTTCCCGACCTCGCGCAGCGCGGCCTCGCGCACCTTCTCCGGCAGGTCGGCGGCTTCCACCCGGGCCCGGTAGTCATCGGAACCGTCGGGCTCGCCTTCGCCGAGCTCCTTGCGGATCGCGGCCAGCTGCTGGCGCAGCAGGAATTCCTTCTGCTGCTTGTCCATTCCGGCGCGGACGTCCTCGGCGATCTTGTCGTTGACCTCGACCTCGGCCAGCTGGGACCCGGTCCAGTCGATGAGCTGACGCAGCCGGGCGTCCACATCCGCGGTCTCCAGCAACTCCCGCTTCTGCACGTCGCTCAGATACGACGCGTAGCCGGCGGTGTCGGCGAGCGCGGACGGGTCGGTGATCTTGTTGACCACGTCGACGATCTGCCAGGCCTCACGGCGCTGCAGCATCGCCAGCAGCAGCTTCTTGTATTCGGCGGCGAGCGCCCTGGTGGCGTCGGTGGCTTCCGCCTCGGCCACTTCCTCGATGAACACCCAGAGCGCGGTGCCGGGGCCTGTGGTCCCGGATCCGATGTGGGCACGCTTCTCACCCCGCACCACCGCGGCCGCTCCGCCGCCCGGAACCCGGCCGACCTGCACCACCGACGCGAGTACGCCGGAGGTGGGGTATCGGTCGTCCAGCCGCGGTGCGATCAAGAGCTTGCCGGTCTCGCTGGCCTGCGCGGCATCCACCGCGGCACGCGCGGCGTCGTCGAGCTCGATCTGCACCACCATGCCGGGCAGCACGATCGGCTCGCTTGCGAAGAGGACCGGCACGGCCCCCGGCGTATGTATAGCTTCAGGCACTAAACCTCCAAAGTTGAACCTTATGCGCTCAACCTTGTGGGCGGTGGTTTTGTTCCCGCCCCGAGCCAGCCCCCGGCCTGACCACCCGCACGGGTGATGCCGTGCGGCACGTGCCCGGGTAGATCTGTGCGGTATGCCCCCATGGCGTTTGCGCGATTTCCACGACGACGACCTCGACCGGGCGATCTCGGTCTGGGACCAGAGCCGCGAACCGGGGGAACCGCCGCCGGCCTTCCCGGTCTCGGAGGTGATCGCGGCCGCCCGCTCGGGGCAGCCAGCCGTCGTCGCGGTCGTCGGCGATCAACTTGTGGGTATGGCCGTCGCGCAGGTCACGGGTGATCGGGCCTGGATCTCGATGATGGCGCTGAGCGAGCGGTGGCGTGGCCGCGGCATCGGCAGCGCGCTGATCGCGGAGTTGGAGGTGCGGCTACGGACGCTGGGAGCGCGACGCATCAGTGGACTGTTGCATGCCGAGGCCACGGGCACCGCCGCGCTGCGCAATTCGGGATACACCGAACGCTCCGACCTGTGCTTCTTCGAGAAGATCGATCACGTCGGGGCCTCAGATGCCGGCCTGCTGTCCGCGCTGGGCGGTCAGCTGATGGGTCCGGGGCTGTGGGAGGGCATGGCGGGCATGGAAACGGAGAAGCGCTTGATCGAGCGCCGGATCGTGTTGCCGCTGGCCCAGCCGGATCTGGCGGAGCGATACGGCGTGTCGCCGCCCAAGGCCGTCATTCTGTTCGGTCCGCCGGGAACGGGAAAGACCAGTTTCGCCAAAGCGGTTGCCGGCCGCCTGGGCTGGCCATTCGTCGAGATCTTCCCCTCCCGGCTGGCCGCCCCGGACGTCGCGATGCCCACCGCGCTGCGGGAGGTGTTCACCAACCTCAACGAACTCGACTCCGCCGTGGTTTTCATCGACGAGGTCGAGGAGATCGCGGGATCGCGCTCAGGGATCCCGTCTGACCCCGCCCACGGGGTCACCAACGAGCTGCTCAAACTGATCCCGACATTCCGTCAGCACGACGAGCGGCTGCTGATCTGCGCGACGAACTCGGTGCGCTCCCTGGACTCGGCGTTTCTACGTCCCGGCCGATTCGACTACATCATCCCGGTCGGTCCGCCGGATGACGCCGCGCGCACGGCGATCTGGAATCGCTACCTCGGTGTCAACGCCGCCACCGTCGCTGTCGACGAGCTCGTCGAGGCCACTCACATGTTCACCCCGGCTGACATCGAATTCGCGGCCCGAAAGGGCGCCCAGTGCGCGTTCGAGCGTGAGATCGAACACCGGCGCGGCGAACCTGCGTGCACCGCCGACTACTTGGCCGCGATCGCCGAGACCCGACCGACGCTGACCGACGCGATGCTCGACGAGTTCGGCGAGGACATCGACGTCCGGACACGGCTATGACCGGTGACCCGACGGCAGAGAGCCTGCCGCTCGGGGGAAACGGCAGGCTCTCTGGGTGTGGGGTGGGTGGCTAGGCTGTCGCCTGAGCCCCCAGGACCCGCTGGATGTCCGGCTTCATCTGCTGCAGCTGCTGACCCCAGTACCCCCAGCTGTGGGTGCCCGAGGTGGGGAAGTTGAAGACACCGTTGGTGCCGCCGGCTGCGATGTAGTTGTCACGGAAGCTGATGTTGGTCCGCAGCGTGAACCCTTCGAGGAACTGAGCGGCCATCAGGTTGTTGCCCGGGGTGCCCGAGTCCAGGTCCGACGGGGTGCCCGTGCCGCAGTAGATCCAGATGCGGGTGTTGTTGGCCACCAGCTGGTTGATGTTGACCATCGGGTCGTTGCGCTTCCACGCCGGGTCAGAGGACGGGCCCCACATGCTCTCGGCGTTGAAGCCGCCCGCGTCGTTCATCGCCAGCCCGATCAGCATCGGCCACCAGCCCTCGGACGGGTTCAGGAAGCCCGACAGGGAACCGGCGTAGACGAACTGCTGCGGGTGGTAGATCGCGTAGGTTAGCGCCGCGCTGCCCGCCATCGACAGGCCGACGACGGCGTTGCCGGTGCGCGAGACCCCGCGGTTGGCCTCCAGCCACGCGGGCAGTTCCTGGGTCAGGAACGTCTCCCACTTGTAGGTGTAGTTCTGCCCGTTGCCCCGCGACGGCTGGTACCAGTCGCTGTAGAAGCTGGACTGGCCACCGACGGGCATGACGGTCGACAGGCCGGACTGGTAGAACCACTCGAACGCGGGAGTGTTGATGTCCCAGCCGTTGTAGTCGTCCTGGGCGCGCAGGCCGTCGAGCAGGTAGACCGCGTGCGGCCCACCGCCCTGGAACTGGACGCGGATGTTGCGGTTCATCGACGGGGAGAACACGTCGAGATATTCGACGGGAAGACCAGGACGGGAGAATGCTCCTGCCGTTGCCGAACCCCCGGCGAAGCCGATCAGCCCGGGCATCGCAACGGCGGCCAGGGCGGCAACCGCCACCCTGCGCATCGCCGCTTTTGCGGTACCCCGCCACTTCTCTGTGAACTTCATAACGGCAACCAACCCACCTTTCTCATCAAGTCTCGTACAGCTCGCAAAATTGCCGTCGCTTTGCAGTCGTAATGAAACACGTTGGAACTGAGCCCATACCGCCCCGACACGGCGAACCCATATCGCGGTTGGGCAACGATTGCGACTCGGGCCGGACTCACCGCAGGTTGATGAGCGGACCCCGGCGTGCCAGCCTGAGAAGACGATGGCCGATTCCGATGACCCGTTCGATCTGGAACGTTTCGTGACCGCACAGCAGCGGGTCTACCCCGCGGTGCTGGCCGAACTCCGCGCCGGAAGCAAGCGCTCGCACTGGATCTGGTTCATCTTCCCGCAGCTGCGCGGCCTCGGCCGCAGCGCCACCGCGCAGCGATACGGTATCTCCTCGCTGGAGGAGGCCGGGGCTTACCTGAGCCATCCGGTGCTCGGTCCGCGCCTGCGCGAGTGCGCGACGCTACTGATGACTCACCAAGGGCGTTCGGCGACAACCATTCTCGGACATCCCGACGATCTCAAGGTGCGGTCGTCGATGACGCTGTTCGCCCGGGCCGGTGGGGACGGGGTGTTCCGCACCGTGCTCGACGCGTTCTACGACGGCCACGAAGATCCCGCGACGCTGGAGCTGCTCGGCTGACCTTTACCGTGGCGCCAGAATCAGCCAGCCGTGCGGCGGCACCGCGGTGTCGGTGACGATCTCGGCCGGCGGTGCGCCGGACCCTGCGACCACCTCGGCACGACCGATCCCGAAGTCCGCGAGCGGCACCGGCAGCGGATCGTCGGCGACATTGAGCGCGACGACGAGCTCGTCACCGCCGTGACGGGAGGTGTAGACGTATCCGGTGTTGGTGACACGCAGCGCCGTGGTCCTGGCGGTATGCAGCCACGCGTGCCGGCGTCGCAATCCGATCAGGTGCTGATGTGAACGGAACATCTGGTGCCCGTGCTCGCCGACTCCGTCGAACGGCGAACCGAATTCGGGCCGGACGGCGTCGTCGCCGCCGAATCTCTCCTCCTTGTCCCCGCGGTAGGCGACCTCGTCGCCGGCATAGACGCTGGGGGTGCCGCCGGTGGTCAGCAGGAGCACCAGCGCCTGCTCGACATGCCGGGGGTCGGTGAGCCGGCTGGCGATGCGGGTGACGTCGTGGTTGCCGATGAACGTCATCGGCACGAAGCTGTCGAGGAACTCGTTGTGCCGGGTCAGTGCCCAGTCCAGCTCGTGGAAGTTGCCGTCGTTGAGGCTGCTCCAGATGGCCTTCCACAGCTCGTACTGGGTAACCGAATCGAACCCTGAGTCACGCACCCGCGCCTGGTAGTCGCCGTGGATGACCTCGCCGACGATCCACGCGTCGGGGTGCCGCTGCCGCACCCGCGGCAGCACCTGCGACCAGAACCGGTCCGGGGTGGCGTACGCGGCGTCGAGCCGCCATCCGTGCGCGCCGCGGTCCAGCCAGTGCGCCATCACCTCGACGGTGTAGTCGATGACCTCGGCGTTGCCGTGGTTCAGTGCGATCAGCCCGTCGTGCCCCTCGAACGTGGCGAACCCGTCGCCCCGGGCGCGGAACCACGACCGGTCACCGCCGGCCAGGGCCTCGCGGTAGCGCGGGAACTCGGTGCCCACGTGGTTGAAGACCCCGTCGAGCAGAATCCGCAGTCCGCGCTTGCCGGCCTCGGCCACCAGGTGGTCGAAGTCCTCGTCGTCACCGAGCCTCGGGTCGATGCGGTAGTGGTCGGTGGTGTCGTAACCATGGGTGCGCGACGCGAACACCGGGCCCAGCGCCACCCCGGACGCACCGAGCTCGACTGCGTAGTCGAGCCAGTCGACGACCCGGCGCAACCGGTGCCCGTCCGGTCCCGGGGCAGGGTCGGCCGGATAGGCGCCGACGAACCCCAGCGGATAGATCTGCCACCAGATGACGTGTTCCACCCAGCCGGGATCGGTCACTTCGGCTCCTCGCGTGAGCGATGGTCGGTCACGGTCGAAACGCCCTCTGGTACAACGCCTTCATCTCCTCGGTCAACTCCTCGGCCGGTCCGTGCACGTCCACCCCCGGCGCCACGGCCGTGATCGGCAGCGCCGCGACCGGTGGCGCTGGCGCGGCCCATTCCTGCAGCCATCGGGACAGTTGCGCCCCCGACGCGGCGTAGACGATGCGCCCGAGGCCTACCCAGGCATGCGCCGCGGCACACATCGGGCAGTGCTCGCCTGAGGTGTACACTGTGCAGCGGGCCCGCTCCTCGGGGGTGAGGTGCGCCACCGCCCAGCGGGCGATCGCGAACTCGGGATGACGGGTGGCGTCGCCGTCCTTGACCCGGTTGTGGTCTTCGAACCGGACCGAACCCTGAGGATCGACAAGCAGGGAACCGAAAGGTTCGTCCCCGTCGTCGAGCGCCTCGCGGGCGAGTTCGACACATCGGCGCAGGAAAGCCAGGTCGTCGTCGGTGACCGCCACAGCCGGAGTCTACGGTCGGACTGGTGCACTTGCGGCCCGGACGTGTCGCGTTCGCCTGAGTCAGTCGCAGCAGTGCGCCTACAGCCGGCAGGCGCAGGACGCTTCGATCGGCACGTCGGCGCGGGCGGAGGCCAGCTCGAGCTGTTTGCCGATGATGGCCGCTTCGGCTCCGCGGCCGAGCCGGGTCAGGCATTCGTGGTATCCGTGCAGGCTCCACACGTTGCCGGGGTGCTGGCAGGGGCGGCTCAGCGTGGGGTCCAGCCCGAGGTCGGCGGCGTACACCTGGGCGGCTTCCTCGACCCGGCCCTGCTCGAGGAGCAGGGCGCCCAGGGCGTGCCGGGTCGGCTGCATCCAGCCCCACGGTTCGTCGTAGGGCAGGTTGTCGTCGAGGTCGACCGCGCGTCGCAGATGCGCAAAGGCGTCATCGAATCGTCCTGCGCGGTAATCGATCTCGCCGTTCAGCATCGCCGCTGCGACGGCCAGGATATCGCGGCTGGTGTTGTTGAACAGATATCTGGTCTCCGGGATGCGGTCGTAGGCAGCGGCGAACAACTCCCGTTCGGCGGCGGCCCGGTCCGGGTGGCCGCTCGCGGCGTGCGCCACCCCGCGCCCGTAGTGGATGGTGGCCGTGGTGGTGCAGTACAGCGCGGGGTCGTCGGGCAGCGGCGTGGCGATCAGCTCGCTCCAGCGGCCGAACCGCACCAGCACGTGCACCCGCAACGGTACGAACGCTTCCAGCCAGTCCGCCATCGGCGGCGAGTCGATGGCCAGCAATTGGGGGGTCAGCTGGCCGGCGAGCTCGTCGGCGGCCTGCAGCGCCACCCTCGAATTGCCTTCGAACATCGCGGAATACACGATGAAGTGCAGGTTGTGCGCCCGGTACAGCGAGTAGAAGTTCAACGGGCCCCGGTGTTCGACGAAGCGCTGATCGACCGTCGTCGCAGCCACATTCGCCGTCACCGAGTCGTGGTAGTTGCCGCACAGCACGTCGATGTGACTTGGCATGTGCCGCAGGTGGCCGGCGTCGGGCACCAGTCCACGCAGCAGGTCCGCTGCGGGCAACGCGTCCTGGGGAGTCGCCGACATCTCCATGGTGTGCAGATAGAGGTGCAGAACGCCGGGATGGTCACGCCCGGCCGGGGTGGCCAGCGCGTCGTCGAGGATGCGTTTGGCCTCCACCACCCGCGACCCGGGTGCCGGTTGACCGGTCCGGCTGTCCCACAACGCCCACGCGGTCACGTTGACCAACGCGTCGGCCGCCAGCGTGGCCACGTCGATGTCGTCCGGATAGTCCTGGACGAGAGCCGACATCGCGTCGGCGTAGGCGCTGTGCCCAGCCTGCAGCGCCTCGGCGTCAGCGGGGTCCTCGGTGGGGAAGCGGGCGGTCAGCGCGGCGATCAAACGGCGTTCGACGGCCGTCGCCCGGCCGTGTGCGGCCAAGCCGAGTTCGGTCCGCGCCCGCTGCAGCGACGCCGCGAGATCCACCGGGTCGAAGGCTTCCCAGCCCTTGTTGTAGTTCGGGCCGACGGCGTAGGCGATGCCCCAGTGTGCGAGCGCAAAGTCGGGGTCGAACTCGAGGGCGCGCTCGAAGCAGCGGATCGCCTCTTCATGGTTGAACGCATAGGACCAGACCATGCCGCGGTCGAACCAGACCTGGGCGGCGGGCGATGGGGTGTCAGTCGGCCGATGGAAGGAGCCGAGGTCGTAATACGGCTCGGCGGTGCCCGGCTCGGCGCTCATACCAGGCACGATAATTCAGCCGCGCGGCGATGGCGGCAACTGCGAGAAAACAGCCGGCGCCGGCCCAGATCCCCAGCGTGACCAGGGGAGTGGCCGCGCCGTTGCCGCCGAAATAGGAGATGCTGCGCAGCAGCGAGACACCGGAGCCCTGCGGCACCACGGCGGTCAACGTGGCGTAGAAACTCGACAGCAGCGGCCGGCCGACCGGACCGGCGGCGGCCGCGTTGCCGACGACCACCAGGAAGACTCCCAGCGCGATCGAAGCGGCGGACCCGAAGGCGGCCGCGACGCCGGTGATCGCACCACCGACTGCCATCGCATAGAGCCACAGCCCGCCGAATACCTGCCAGGTGTGCCCGGTGAGGGCACCGAGCACCGGCCCGACGTAGGCGGTGACGACACCGGCGAGCACCGTCGAGAACACGGCCAGCGACGCTGTGCGCAACGCGAAGGTGGCCGGTGTGCGGACGCTGCCCATCAGCCGGCCGAGGAGCGCCGCACCCAGCGATGCGCCGATCGACAGGAAGATCACCGCGTAGAACTCGACGGTGCCCGACGGGTCGGCGGCGGTGGTCGGGGCGACATCCTCGACGACGGTGGTGAGGCCGGCGCGTTCGGCGGCAGCGCGGCCGACGCTCTCGGCGGCGGCCGCGGTACTGCGGCCACCGCCGCCGGCGACGTAGACGGTCAGCTGGTGATCGGAGGTCACCGAAAACGCGGTGTCGGCAACGCGCTCGTACACCTGGGCTCTGGCTGCGGCGGCGTCGCCGACTTCGTTGACCGACAGCACATCTTGGGCACGCAGTCCGTCGACGATCGGCTGGGGCGCCGACACGGCGACGGTCATGTGACGCAACGTCGGTTTCGCGAATGCCCCGGCATAACTGGCCACCATGGCGAGCACGAAAACCGTCAAGGCGGTCAGAGCCAGCACGGTGATGCGCAATGCGGAACGATCACGCACCGGCGGGATTTCGGGGACGTGATGTCTACCCATGGGTGGAGCCTTTCGTCGGTGAGGAGATGCCCAGCAGCGCGTCGACGGTGTCGAGAGCCGCGCTGACCCGGGCTCGGAGATCGGTGACGTGGTCGTCTTCCATCCAGGACCGCAGTACCTCCATGAGCCCGCCCACCAGGAACCGGGTGACCGACTCGGCAGGCACGTCAGACACGATGTCCAGGACTGTCATGCCCTGTTCGGAGATCTGGCGGCAAGGCGTCAACAGTGCGTCGCGGTAGGCGGCCAGCACGTGCTGGTGCACGGTGCTGGAGGCGACGTGGCGGCACAACCGTTCATGCCGGGCCGCGAAGCCGAAGAGGTCCTGGATCCGTGCGCGGGCGTCGTCGTGCTCGACTTGGGCGATCGTGCCGAACGCATGCGAGAAAGCTTGCGCCACCGCGTCGTCGCGGTCACGGAAGTGCCGATAGAACACCTGACGGCTGACCCCGGCCCGGGCAACGAGATCGCCGACGGTGATCGCCTCGACGGGATACTCGTGCGCGAGCGCGAACGCGGCCTCACGCAGTCGGGTGTGGACCCGTTCGGCGCGTGGGTCGGCACTTCGGCCGCGTTCGGTCATTCCACGAGACTAAAGACTTCGTTGACAGTTGTCTACGACAACTTAGGTAATCTATGCCACCGCTCCGCGGCCGGTGTGATCCTGGTCGCTGGACCGCAGTTCACCTGGCTATCAATGCATTTCACGGCCAGCGCCTTCTGCAGAGGCTTGGCCGTCCATGTGCCTCGGCGATGGCGGGCCTTCGTCTCTCACGGGCCTTGGTCATCTTCGGGGAGTAGGTGGTGTTCGGGGTGGTGGTAGCCATTGACCAGCTGCGTGCGGTGTTGGCCGGCGTCGAGCCCTGGTGGTGGGTGCCATTCGGTCTGGTTCTTGGCGTTTTTGGTGGTGGTCCAGCCGGTG